>NZ_CP007059.1 GCF_000517625.1 Halostagnicola larsenii XH-48
GATTCACGTCATCATCGTCCCGACGCTGCTCGACGATGCCGACGAGCCGGATCTCGCGACCGTCGAATCGGTCGCGACCGATATCGCGGCCGGCCTCGCACCGGGCGATCTGGTCGTCGCGGAATCGACGCTCCCGCCGGGGACCTGCCGGGACGTGCTTCGACCGCACCTCGCCGAGCAAAGCGGCCTCGAGCCCGACGCGTTCGGCCTGGCGTTCTGTCCCGAACGGACCTCCTCTGGAACGGCGCTTCGGGACATCCGCGGCCAGTACCCGAAAGTCGTCGGCGGCGTCGACGAGGAGAGTACGCGGGCAGCCGCGCTCGTCTACGACGAACTCTCGAACAACGACGTCCACCGGGTTTCCGACGCGACGACGGCTGAGACCGTGAAGGTCTTCGAGGGAATCTATCGGGATGTCAACATCGGACTGGCCAACGAACTCGCACGAGCCTGCGAGTCGTTCGGCATCTCCGTCCGCGAAGCGATCGACACCGCGAACGACCTGCCGATGTGCGACCTTCACGACCCCGGCCCCGGCGTCGGGGGGCACTGCATCCCCTTTTACCCCCACTTCGTGCTCTCGCAGGTCGATTCGGAGATGCCGGTGACACGGGCGGCGCGTCGGGTCAACGAGTCGATGCCCGCCGTCACCGTCGCTCAACTCGAGCGAACGCTCGAGGCTGATGGCATGGCGCTCGGGAACGTGGCCGTCGCAGTGCTCGGACTCACGTATCGGCCCGGCGTCGAAGAGATGCGAGCATCCCCCGCCATTGGCGTTATCGAGGAACTCACAAACCGCGGAGCAACCGTCTACGGTCTCGATCCGATGGTCGATCCGGCCGAGTTCGGAACTCGGCCGCTCGAGATCGACGAACTTGGTGACGCCGATATCGACGCGGCCGTCCTGGTAACACCGCACGAGGAGTTCGACCGAATCGATTGGGGCCGCCTCGAGTCGATGGTCGTGGTGGACGGCCGCGACGCGCTGGACTTCGAGGACGAGGCGTTCGCGCACCACCGCGGGTACACACTCGGTGGCGCGAAACGGGGCGTCTCGGCGGGCGATGCAGCGCCAGTCGATGGAGCAGCGGTCGACGGAGGTGAGTCATAGATGTATCGCGGGAAGACCATCGGCGTGGTCGTCACGGCGTACAACGAGGAGTCGTTCGTCGGCGAGGTGATCGAAACCGTTCCGCAGTTCGTCGATCGAATATACGTCGTCGACGACGCCTCGCCGGACGGCTGCTGGGAGGTTATAAAGCGCGTCAGTTCTCGGATCAACGACGACACAGCACCCGAGCTCGCGGTGACCGACGGCGGCGAGAACAGACGCGTCATTCCGATCCGCCACGAGGAAAATCGCGGATACGGAGCCGCCGTCAAGAGCGGCTACGAACGGGCCGTGGCCGACGGCATCGACGTCGTTGCGGTGATGAACGGCGACGGACAGATGGACCCCGAAATTTTAGATCGAATCCTCGACCCCGTCGTCGCCGGCGAGGCCGATTACGCGAAAGGGAATCGCCTTCACAATCCCGGCGACCGCCGCGGCATGTCGACGTTCAGGTTCGTCGGCAACGCGCTCCTGACCGGACTATCGAAGTTCTCGACCGGCTACTGGACGATGAGCGACCCCCAGAACGGCTATACGGCCATCTCGAGCGAAGCGATCGAGGAACTCGACCTCGAGTCGGTAACCGACGAGTACGGGTTTTTGAACCACCTGCTCACGCACCTGAACGTCAACGAATTCCGGGTCGCCGACGTACCGATGCGAGCCGTCTACGGCGACGAAGAAAGCAGCATCCGATACCTCCCGTTCGTTCGGTTCGTCTCCTTGCTGTTGCTCCGGAGCTTTCTCTGGCGGTTACAGACTCGGTACGTGAGACGAGAGTTTCACCCGACGGTCGTCTTCTACGCCGCCGGTGGGGTAGGACTGGTCGCGGGAGCGATCGCACTCGTCGGGTCGGCCGTTCGGTCGGTTCGCGGCGAAGACGGATTCACCGCCTCGATCACGTCGGTACTGACGGTTCTCGTCGGAACGGTGTCGCTCGCCACGGCCATCGCGATGGACGCCGAGGAAAACGAGGACCTCGAGGTGACCTACGACGAGCGCGAATCGACCCAGGAGAGCGAACTCCTCGAGGGCTGAAACAGCGCTTCTCGATACCGATTGTCGTCTCGAGGAGGAGTGTTCTCGACCAACGACCAGTTCTTCGGTTCAGATCCGAATCGGTTACTCGATGGCGTAGGTGACGATATCGCGTCCCTCACACGCCGGGCACCGAGTCGTCGTTCCGGAGACGGACGTTCCGCAGGTTCGACACTCGTGGACGACCGTTCGGTGCTCGGTGGTCCCGGTCTCTCCCGATCGGGACGACGAGCCAACCGAGGAATCCGCCCCGGTGTGGCCGAGAACCTCGAGGAGCTTTGAAAGGCTCATTGTGCTGAACGATCTGGGCTACCCGCAAGATCGGCATAAGTGTTTCCCGAGTATGCAGTCCATACGGATTCGACGACGCGTTATCGGCCACGAACGACGACGCGTTGACCGACCACGAGAGCTGTTCAGATCGCGGCCCCAAGAGTAACGCCAGCCGTCGCTGCGGTGGTAGCCTGCAGGCGACGGTTAACAAAGCCGCGCAAACCCCCCTAGTTCGGCAGCCGAATGCACGTTCTGATTCTGACGACGAACGAGGACGCGCCGTTTATGAACCAGCAGATCGCGGCCCTCGAGCGACTCGGCGTCTCGTTTACGGTGCAGTCGGTCGCCGGAGAAACCGGTCCCGCACAGTCGCGAAATCCACTCGAGTATCTGAAATTCTTTCCGACGGTCTTTCGGGAGTCGTTGAACGGCTACGACCTGATCCACGCCCATTACGGACTTACCGCGCCGATGGCGCTCGCGCAGTTCAGACAGCCGATCGTGCTTTCGCTGTGGGGGACGGACATCTACGGCCCCGGCGAACCGGTCAGTCGGTTCTGCGCACCGTTTTGTGACGAGGTAGTCGTCATGTCCGAGGAGATGCGACGCGACCTCGGACGGGACTGTACGGTGATCCCCGACGGCGTCAACCTAGAGCAGTTCGAGCCGATTCCACAGGAGCGGGCTCGAGAACGAGTCGGGTGGCACGAAGACGGGTACGACGTGCTTTTCCCGTATTCGCCCGATCGGGAAGTCAAAAATCATCCGCGAGCGAAGCGTATCGTTCGATCGGTCGACGAACAGATAGAGGAGTCGGTTCGACTGCGGGCGGTCCACGGGGTCGACCACGACGAAGTCATCCACTACATGAACGCGGCGGACGCGCTGCTTTTAACCTCCCGGAGCGAGGGATCGCCAAACTCCGTCAAAGAGGCGATGGCCTGTAACGTCCCGGTCGTCTCCGTCGACGTCGGCGACGTCGCCGACCAACTCGAGGGCGTCTCACCCTCAACCGTCGCGACGAGCGATCGAGAACTCGTCGACGGGCTCCGGGACGTACTAGAGCGCGGCGAGCGCTCGAACGGGCGCGAGGCGGCAGCGAAAATCAGCGTCGAACGAACCGCAGCGAGGATGCTCGAGATTTATCGGCGAGTCGTTTAGAGGACTCTCGAAAGCGGCCGTCAGTAAAAGATGATTCCGACCACTTCCATCGCGAAGAACATCGTTATCCAGAGAACGGTCGTGATGATAACGAGATACCCGACCCCCATCGCGGCCAGTTTCGGTTTTCGTGGCGAGCCGAGAAACCACGCGGCGATCATCACGTAGACCGGCATCAGGATGATGCCGAAGATGAGCCAGGTCCCCGTATCCGGAAACCCCGCGGTCGGTCCGCGACCGCCGAATCCGTGGGTCAACACGACCTCGAGTATCGAAAGGACCGCCGGATCGAGCGCGCTGAAACTCATGCTTTCACCTCTGGCCTCTCGCCGCCGTCACCGGACTCGTCGTCTCGAGACGTGTCCTGTAAGTGTTCGACGGCGTGGAGTTCGACCACCGGAACCACCTTCGCGACCAGGAGAAAGAACATCGTGACCATGCTGACCGTTCCGAGAACCGATGCCAACTCGATCAGGCTCGGCCAGTAGCTGCCGGGAACGGCTGCATAGATGTCGAACGTCGGGTGCAATAGCCCGTCGACAACGAACAGAATCTTTTCCATCAAGGTCGCGGCGAGCACCGCGACCCCAGCGACGACCGAGCGTTTCTTCGTAAACACCGCTGGTCGAATTGCTTGTGCGAACGTATATATGAGCACCAGCGTCACGAGCGTCATCGCGACGATGTACATCGGCGTCGAAAGCTTCGCACTGACCGCGGCGGCGAGATCGAGCGGCGGCGCGAACGTGCCAACGATGTTTTGCTGTAACTGGAGCCACAGGAATAGCAGACAGAAAAAGCCGAGCCAGAGCGTGAGACCGCGAAAGACATCGTCGGCGATGATGTGATCCCAATCGTAGACGTAGCGGAACCCGTACGATAACAGAATCACGCCACTGATCGCAGACGTCAGTGCGATCGTCAGGAACTGTGGTCCCTGAACCGCACCGAACCAGCCGGGCATTGACGGAATCAGCGCGAACAGCCACGGGATGACGCCCCCGTGGAGCAACAACGGCGCGAGGATGATGATCGCGAGCGCAAGCCACCAGACCATCCGCTGGACCATCTGATCTTCTTTCTCCGTGTAGCCGATCGTCATGAGTTTGTAAATCGGTTCGAAGTGGTTCGGGAGATCATCACGCAGGCGGGTGATGTCGTATCGAAGCGTCAGTGCCAGATACGTCGTCGTCAGGATGAGATAGAGCGTGATGACGGTCACGTCCCAGACCAGCGGCGAACTGTTGATCGTGATGTGAAAGTGGCCGATGATGCTCCGAACCATCCGATCTGGACGCCCGAGGTGGACGACGATGTAGAAGCCGGCCGCAGAGAGCCCGGCAATCGTCAGGAGTTCAGCGAGGCGTGCCACCGGCATGTATCGTTCCATACCGAGCAATCTGACGGCAGCCGAGAGGATGATTCCGCCGTGAGCGATCCCGACCCACCAGATGAACGCGCCGATGTACAGCCCCCAGGTGACGCCGCCGCCGCTGCCCCAGTCCGAAAGCCCGGTCACGACAAGCCCCTCGGAAAGCTGGTACATCCACCCGAGGAGAAACAGGGCGAACGCGAGCCCCGCAATAGCGAAGACGACGAAATATCCCTTCGACGTGTGCTGAATCGGACGCAGAATGTCCTCTCTGGTGGGTCGCTCGGTACTCATAGTAGATTCCCACCAACGGTTCCCTCGTCGGTGACCTCCTTTCGAACGTCAGCCAACCGGATCGTTTCGTCGTCGTTGCTTACATAACTCAACTCGTCGTACTGAATCGGACCCTCGATCTGTTCTGCGTTCGGACCCGGCTGGTTGCCGATGTAGACGACGTTCGGATTCGTTCCGATCTCCTCGAGCAACTTGAACGTCGAATCGGCCGCGCCACCGAATTCTGCAATCATTGCTTGGGCCTCTTGTTCGCTCATCCCGTCCGGTTCCGTCTCGCCGTCGATAATGTCGATCGCTTCCTGCAGGTCGTCGTCATCGTCTGCGGCCATCGCTCGCGCCCGTCCCAGCGGTGGGTTATCCACGTACTGACGGGGTGCGCTCTCGGGGTCGTTCATATCGCCGAACTGGATCGCTTCCGGCGGACAGGCGTCCTCGCAGGCCGTGCTTCCGATCATGTCCTCGCCCTCGTGGCCGTCTTGACGAGTCGGGCAGAACGTACACTTACTCATAACCCCGCGCGGGGCTCGACTGTCGACCGGGCGATCACGATCGTCGTATATGTGTTGGTCCTCGATCGCGCCTTCTGGAACCTCCGGTTCCATCCACTGGAAGTAGTTGACGCCATACGGACAGGCGACCTGACAGTACCGACACCCGATACAAACCTCGTAATCGGTAAGCACGAGGCCATCGCTTTGGCGCGTGTGGCGAGCCGTCGTCGGGCAGACCTTCTCACACGGCGCATCGGTACAATGCTGGCACGGCCGAATGAGACGTTGCCGTCCGGTTTCGAGCTGCTCGGTGGGATCTTCCCAATCGAGAACGTACATCCAGTTCACGCCAGAGTCGAGCTGATTCTCGTCGGCACAGGCCTCCACGCAGGAGAGACAGCCGTCACAGGTCTCGAGATCCAGCACCATCCCCCACTGGACCCCCTCGTCATCAGCGCCGCCTTGAGCGGGGCCTGCGTCGACGCTCGGCTCGGAATCGTCGACCGTCGCCGCTGCCCCCAGGCCGAGAAAGGCAGCACCCGCACCCATCTTCTTGATCACCTCGCGGCGATCGACTTCGCCGTCGCCATCGAACGCCTCGAGCACTCGGCCCAGACCACCGTCGTCGTCCGATTCCATCTCCTCGAGTGCCGCTTCGGTCGGCCGGTCGTCCTGGCCGAACTCTGCCATCATATCCTCGTGGTACTTCTCGTGGAAGTCGGCCTCCGAGAGTTCGCCCTTGGTAACCCGCATCGCGTCCTGTGCCATTTCCATACCAAGTTCAGTATCGT
Organism: Halostagnicola larsenii XH-48; assembly: GCF_000517625.1. Taxonomy (GTDB): domain Archaea; phylum Halobacteriota; class Halobacteria; order Halobacteriales; family Natrialbaceae; genus Halostagnicola; species Halostagnicola larsenii. The sequence continues at coordinate 6,535 of NZ_CP007059.1, forward strand.
ACTCGGTATCGTCGAGCATCGCTTCGAGATCGTTTTCCCACTCTTCCCCGAGGGGATGGAACGAATCGGCCGTCTCGTTCGACTCGTCGTCCGCGTTCATTCAGTCGTACCCCTGGTATCAGTCCGTCCAACGACGTGTGGACGCTTTTTGAGCCCCCAGCCGATGACGCCGAGGAGCAACAACGCAGCGACGAACAGCGTGATCCAGGTCGTCGCCGTCGGGTCTCCGTAGGCGGCCGCGTCTGGAATCATCCGCGTCATCTGGATCATGACGAGGACGAGAAAGAGGACGCCGAACATCGAGGAGACCGCAACCCAGATGCCGTCGTAGAACGCCTCAGTCGTCTCGACCGCGTCACGAGAACTGCACTCTGTCGGTTCTTCCGGTGGATCCGGTTCGGTTCGATACGTGTGACCCATGGGAACACAACCTACGCCAGCAGTTACAAAAGAGCCACGGGGAGGTACGGGATTTAATTCGAGATTAGACCGCGTTTGGACGACGATACTGGCGTTTCGTCGATGGACGTTCAATAATTTGAATTATTCTCCATCAGCCATCTTTTCTCTGGGTTGCCAGAGCGCACACCAGTCGACCGATCGAATCGGTCCCGCCACCTCGGTGCACGCGCCGATCGCGTCGCCGTTCTCATCGTCGATATAGAAGGTACAGTTCCCGCACTGAGCGCCGTCTCTTGCACCGCACTCGTAGGCGGCGTTGCTCTTCGATTCTAGCTCCCCCTCGTCGGCTCGCTCGATCCCGTCGATACTCGGTGCAGTGGCCTCCACCTCCGGGACCTCGCCGTCTAATATGTCGAGACACCAATCGGCGGGGCGCTCGTCCTGCGGTGACCCGTTTGCGCCCAAATTAAGACAGCCCGCGAGCCCGATAACCGAACCGGTGCCGGCGAGTTGGAGCAATCGACGACGCGTTTTTCGACGCTCGGAGTCGTTCATACGGAAATCAGTCGCCCGAAGCTTCTATCGCGAGTGGTATCAATACGGTCACTGTTCCACCAAAAACAGCGGATTACTGGTGGTGGTGGTTGATCTTGCGACCCGGTAGGGCGCTTGTCGCCGCGGCGAGGCGACGCTGTCACCGCGAGGAGCCGTATCGATTGGCTTTATGAGTGCCCGACTACAACTTGCGTTCATGACCGTACTCGTTGCGTACGACAACTCGGGTCCCGCACAAAAGGCGCTCCAGTGGGCTATCGACGAGCACCCCAGCGAAGAGATTGTCCTTCTTCGGATCATCGAAGCCGCCGGCGGTTCGACCTCCGCGGGTATCAATCTCGCCCAGGAGAAACTGATGGAGCTTCAAGAACAGAAACAGGACGAGATATCAGAAGAAGCAACGAACGTGATCGAAGACGACGACATCGACATACGAACGGAGACGGCTATCGGGGACCCCGCTCGAGAGATCGTCGAATTCGCCGAGGAGAACGATGTCGATCACATCCTCGTCGGAAGCCACGGCCGATCGGGTGTCTCCCGCGTGCTGCTCGGAAGCGTCGCCGAAAAAGTCGTTCGTCGTGCGTCCGTTCCGGTAACGGTCGTCCGTTGACATCCTCCCGCCCTGAAGGGCGAGGATTCCCGCGGTGGGATATTGTGGTTTACGACGTTATGTGTTCTTGAGGTGTGAACGCACCAGTTTCCGTGTCAAACAAGACCGTCGATGGCTGTGCCAACCAGCCGTTACTCCTATCTCCCCCGTCACAGGAGAGACTCGGAGATACTTTCTGTCGAATGTTCTCAGCACCGTTCACATCCGCGTTCGCCACCATACCACACTCATCACAGACGTATAACCCACGTTCAACACGGTTCGCCTTGCGCTCCCGGCCACAGCACGAACACGACTTCGACGTATCCCGCTCGGACACCTGCTCGACCGTGATGCCGTTCATCTCGGCTTTGTAAGTGAGCAGATCTGTGAAGCGGTCGACCGATACAACGAGCGTTACTCCATCTCTCGAGCTTCCTCGAGAAGGGTTTCCGATTCGAAATCGTTGAGCGGGTTCGGTTCGTTTTTCATGGTTTCGATGACGAACCGGGAACTGGTTCGTTTGACTTCGTCGATCCGTTCGTAATCGCTGATGAGCCGATGGACCATCTCGCGGTTCGAGAGATGCGAGATCACGATGAAGTCCGTATCGCCCATCGTGAAGTACACTTGATTGACCCCCTCTATCTCACCGAGTTTCTTGCCGACCTGTTTGTGGTACTGGTCGTCGTACTCGGCGATGACTTCCGTGACGACCGTGATATCGAGTCCGAGCTTCTCGAGGTCGATGTCGAACAGATCGTTGGTGACGACGCCAGCGTCATTGAGTTTGGTCAACCGGTAGTGGACCGTCGATTTGGGAATCTCGGTGTGGTCTGCGATCTCGTCCGGGCTTCCCGTCCCGAGCTGGGCAATCGCCTGCAAGATGCGGATGTCACGTTCGTCCATATCCTGTCCAACGGCCAAGTCCAATAAACAACATTCGAAAAGGGACCTATAGCTTGAACCAGAGTCGGACGTAATCCACAGTTTCGTGTGACGAGCACAGGCTGGAACGGACACGAAACGGATCTCCGAAGTGAAACCCCGTTGTGAAGAATTCAATTCCATACACGATTGTTTATTAGCACTCAATACGATATACATCCATATGTCTGAATATGAGTCGAACTCGTCGGTCGACGCGGCGTACGACGAGTACGTCATGCCGATCTGGAAATCGCTCAACGTTCCCGTGAAACGAGCGCACGGGTGCACGCTCGAGGACTTCGACGGCAACGAATACCTCGACGCGTTTTCGGGGATCTCGGTGACGAACGTTGGCCACGGAAACGACGCCGTCGTCGACGCGGCGAAAGCCCAACTCGAGGAGTTCGTCCACGGCTGTTCGTACGTCCACCCGAACGAGCCGGTCGCCACGCTCGCGGAGACGATCGCCGACGTGACGCCGGGTGACCTACAGAAAACCTTTTTCTGTAATTCGGGAACCGAAGCCGTCGAAGGCGCGATCAAACTCGCCCGAAAGTACACCGGTTCGAAGGAGATCGTCGCCCTCGAGATGGGGTTTCACGGAAGGACGCTCGGCAGCCTCGCGCTGACCGGGAACAACGCCTACAAACGCGGAATGGCACCGACGCTCAATGACGTGTCACACGCCCGCGCGCCCTACAGCTATCGCTGCCCTGACTGTCGAGGCGACGGGTGTGATTCGAGCTGCGCCGACGAACTCGAGCACGTCATCGGGACCCACACGAGCGGCGACATCGCGGCGGTCGTCGTCGAACCCGTGATGGGCGAAGCCGGGATCGTCGTTCCGCCAGCGGGCTGGCTCGAGCGCGTCCAGGAGATCGCACACGACCACGGAGCGCTCCTCATCGCGGACGAGGTCCAGACGGGATACGGTCGAACTGGCGAGCTCTTTGCGAGCAGCCACTTCGACATCGAACCGGACATCCTGACTCAGGCAAAGGGGATCGCCAACGGACTGCCACTCGGTGCGTTCACGGCGTCACGGAAAATTGCGGATGCGTTCGAGTCGGGCGATCACCTCTCGACGTTCGGCGGGAATCCCGTCGCGTGCGCCGCGGCGCTCGCAACGATCGAGCAACTCCAGGACGGACTCGTCGAGGACGCACGGGATCACGGCCAGTGGCTCGAGTCGGAACTGAATTCCCTCGAGGAGAAGTACGACGCCGTCGGCCAGACACGTGGGCTCGGGTTGATGTGGGGAGTCGAACTCGTCGACCCGGACGAAACCGGCCCGCGCGGCGTCGCACCCGTTCCCGACAGCGACCTCGCCTCAACTGTGAGCGATCATCTCCTCGAGGAGTCGGCGATAGTGGTGGGTGTCGGCGGCTACTACAAGAACGTCCTGCGACTTCAGCCACCGCTGACGATCTCTCGAGAACAACTTGAGCGCGTGGTCGCGGCGCTCGATCGGGCGCTCGAAGCAGTCTGAAGATCTCTCGAGCGAGTGGCTCTCGTGACGTGGGTTCGATCTCGGTCGTCACGTATGTCATGGACTGAATCCAAGTTAAAATTATAAGTTAGCTTTAACAGCCAATAGGACACAGTATATTACACTGTGTTCGAGAAGGTTCTTATCGCGAACCGCGAAGAGATCGCGGTTCGTCTCATTCAGGCCTGTACCGAGTTGGGTATCGAGGCCGTCGCCGTGTACAGCGACGCGGACGAAGATGCAAAACACGTCCGTCTCGCAGACGAAGCCTATCACATTGGTGGTTCGAAAGCCGCCGACAGCTATCTCGATCAGGAATCCTTGCTCGAGGCCGCACGCGAGGCCGAAGTCGACGCGATCCACCCGGGATACGGGTTTCTGGCCGAGAACGAATCGTTCGCCGCGAACGTCGAATCGAGCGACTTCGAGTGGATCGGACCGCCGAGCGAGGCGATGGCCGACTTCGGTGAGAAGACCAAAGCTCGCAAGATCATGGAACGGGCCGACGTACCGGTCGTTCCGGGAACAACCAACCCCGTAACCGACCCGGCGGAGATCGAAGCCTTCGGGGAGGAACACGGCTACCCGCTCGCGATCAAGGCCGACGGCGGCGGCGGCGGCCGCGGGCTCAAAATCGTCCACGAGCCGAACCAGATCGAATCCAAACTAAAGGAGGCGATCCGCGAAGGCGAGGCCTATTTCGACAACCCGAACGTCTACCTCGAGCGCTTTCTCGAATCGCCGCGCCACATCGAAGTGCAGGTGATCGCCGACGAGCACGGAACCGTCCGGCACCTCGGCGAGCGAGACTGTAGCATCCAGCGCCGCCAGCAGAAGCTTCTCGAGGAGGCACCGGCGCCGGTGCTCGACGACGAGACTCGAGACGAACTCTGTGCGGCCGCCTGTCGCGGCGTCGCGAGCGCCGGCTACGTCAACGCCGGGACGGTCGAGTTCCTCTACGACGACAGCACGGATGGGGACTCCGACGACGGCGACTTCTACTTCATCGAAGTCAACGCCCGGATTCAGGTCGAACACGGCGTCAGCGAGGAGCTAACCGGCATCGACCTCGTGAAGTGGCAGTTCCGCGTCGCGGCGGGAGAGGAACTCTCCTTCGGTCAGGACGAGGTCGAACGCCGCGGCGCTGCGATGGAGTTTCGCCTCAACGCCGAGGATCCGGACAACGACTTCACCCCGATCCCCGGAACGCTTTCGACGTACAACCCGCCGCGCGGAATCGGCGTCAGGGTCGACGATGGCGTCGACGAGGGCGACGCGATTACGCCCTTCTACGATTCGATGTTCGGCAAGGTGATCGTCACCGGCGAGGACAGAGCCGAAGCCATCGCCCGCGGCAAGCGAGCGCTCGCGGAGACCGCCATTGAGGGGATTCCGACGACGATTCCCTTCCACCAGCGCCTGCTCGAGGACGAGGGCTTTCTCGAGAACGAGCACTCGACGACGTACGTCGAAGACGAACTGCTCGAGGAGTGACGAAACGGTCATGAGTATTTCCTGGTGAGAGATTCATAGAAGACGCCCCAGAGTGTTGTTTGAACACACATCTACGCTCAATAGTCGATTCGTTGACCAGCGTGCGAATCGGACCTATGAACGGACGGTATTGTCTCTGAGATAAAATAATGTAACTCCACAGGCGAGACCGAGTGCGGTGCCCTCGATGAGTGCACCAGTCAGCGAACCATCGAAGAGAAGCGTTTGAATAGCACTTACGACCACTATCCCAACAACAACGTTCACGAAAACGAACAGCCACGGGTTCTCTCGGTCGAAACGGCGGTGCTCGTTCATACTTTATTCACTAGCTTCGATAGTAAATACGTTTCTTGTACTGACCGATTCATCGATTCGAAAAGCGTTTCTGTCGAAGTGTTCCACACCACCTGTTTCGTGATAGCTCCAAAGGTCGAACTAATTTGGGCCGCTCAGACGACCTCGGGCAGCGAGGCGAGTTGGATATCGTGTTCGTCGAGTCGGTCGTGAATCGCCTCGAGGATTTCGACGGCGTTGGGGTTGTCGCCGTGAATGCAGATGCTGTCAGCGGGAACGTCGATCTGTTCGCCGTTTTCGGCTTCGACGACTCCCTCCGTCGCGATCGAGACGAACCTGTCGGCGACGAGTTCCGGATCTCGCTCGTCGACCTCCTTTTCGACGATCAGCGACCGATCGGCCCGGTAGTCGAGGTCGATGTACCCCTCGAAGACGGCCTGCAGGCCCTCGACATCCTGTGCGACCTCGTAGATGTTCATATCGGTCGCGAGATAGATGAGATCCGGGTCGACCTCGAGCATGCCTTCCATCACGGCGCGGGCGTGCTCGTCGCTGTCCGAAAGCATCGAGTACATCGCGCCGTGGGGTTTGACGTGCTGGACGGTCGCGCCGTGACGACGGGCGAATCCCATCAGCGCCCCGAGTTGATAGACGACGTAATCGCGGAGTTCCTCGGGACTCGCATCCATCGTTCGCCGTCCGAACCCCATCTTATCCGGCAGCCCGGGGTGGACGCCGATCTCGACGCCGTGTTCGGCGGCGAGTTCGACGGTTTCGCGCATGACGTGGGGATCGCCCGCGTGGTAGCCGCCGGCGATGTTCGCCGACGTGATGTAGGGCATGACCCCCTCGTCGTTGCCCATCCGCCAGTTCCCGAAGCTCTCGCCCATATCGCAGTTGATGTCAATCCATACCATACTCATTTCTCGAACGCAAACGGCAATATAGCTTGTGTCGACGTAAACAGGCGTTCCGCGATATATCGGACCTGGTCCGTGTTTTTCGATTGTTTTCGTACCAAACGGAGTATTTCTCCGGGTAATGGAATGTTACCCAATCGATGAGCTTCGTTCGGATTGCGGTTGGCGGTCACGACACTTGAGGTATGTCAGTCAGCAGATCGGTGCTCGAGTCGACGGTCACTCGAGCGTTGCGATCGCCTGATCGGCTTCGATCTCGCCTTCGTTTTCGACGTGGAACTCGGTGATGGTTCCCGCCTTCGGCGCCTCGATGTCGTGAAAGTTCTTCATTACTTCGACGAGGCCGATCGTCTCTCCTTGCTCGACCCGGTCGCCCACTTCGACGAACAGTTCTTCGTCCGGATCCGGTCGTCGGTAGAAGACGCCCGGCATCGGCGAGTTGATGGTGGTGGTGTCAGTCATTGTTGTTAGTTTATGTTGGATTCAGTTTCAATTATACTCTTTGTTCTGCGTACCGTTCAAACTATATCGTTTGGGTGGACTCAATGATCACCCGAGATCTCGGACTCGATTTCCTCGAGTCGGTCGTTGCGCTCGGCTCGGGCCGAAAGAGCCGCCTCCACGTCGACCGGCTCGAACGCGACCGTCTTGTGGGTTTGGCGCTGTGCGAGCAGACCCCGGTCGACGCTGATAACGGTACCGACCGTCGCGTAACCCCCGCCCGTCACCGCGTCCTGCATGAGGACGATGGGTTTCTGGGGCACCTGAATCGATCCGACCGGATACCCCAGGTCGACGACGTTCGAAGGGTTCGTCCCGGCACCGAACGGTTGTTCGCGCTCTTTGAACTCGAGGTCCGGCCCCTCGAGTCGGTACCCGGTTCGATCGGCCTCGGGAGATATCGTCCACTCGGCGTCACACAGTGTTTCCTTGGCCTCGTCGGTGAGCCGGTAGTCCGTCAGCCCGAGGACGATTCGGACGGTATCTTCCTCGGCGTAGTCCGGAACGTACTCCGCGGGCAGTTCGGTCCCGACCAGTTCCTCCGGGTCGCCGCTGCCGTCGCGCTCATTCGAGTCCGCGTCGTCGGCACCGATCGCGAGCCGATCGCCCGCCTCGAGTCCGCGACCCTCGTGGCCGCCGATTCCGACGAGGGTGTAGGTCGATCGGCTGCCCATCACCTCCGGAACGTCGATCCCGCCGGCGACGGCGAGGTAGGCCCGAGCGCCGTCGGTCGCGAACGACACCTCGAGTTCGTCGCCCGCCGACACGGCGACCGTCTCCCACATGCCGATCGGCTCGCCGTCGACGCTTGGGGACATGTCCGCACCCGTGATCGCGATAACGGCGTCCTCCCGAAACGTCGCCGTGATCCCCTGGTAGGTCATCTCGATCGTCGCCGCCCCGGCGTCGTTTCCGACGAGGAAGTTCGCGACGCTGTGTGCGTACGGATCCATCGCGCCCGACGGCGGCATTCCGATGTGATAGTTGCCGGACCGACCGAGGTCCTGTACCGTACTCGAGATGCCGCCCTCGCGGATCTCGATCATCGGATCCCCTCCACGAGTTGATCGTTGTACGCGTGTGGATCGGCGAAGAACTCGTCGGGAGAGAACTCGACTCGATCGTATGTGTACTCGTACGTTCCGGCTTCGACCTCCTCGCGGATCGCGTCGTACTCCGCGCGGTCTATGGCGCGATAGTTCAGAATGTCGCCGGGGTTCGGGAAGACGATCGATTCCGCGAAGTCCGGAAGCTCCTGATCGACGTCGAGGACCTCGACCGGCGTGCGTCCGTATAGCTGGTACCCGCCGGCTCCCTGCACCGGATAGATGACGGAAAACGCACCCCCGAACCCGACCGCGCGACTCGGCGTATCGGTGCGCGGTTCGACGTACTTCGGGACCTCGAGTTGCTCGCTTCGCGGAACCATCTGAAAACACCACGGGAGGCCCGGAACGAACCCGACCATCGTGACCATGTGCGGCGCGCCGACGAACGCCTCGAGGAACGCGGCGACGGAGTCGAAACCGTTTAACTGTGCGGAGTACTCGAGGTCGGTTCCATCGGGGTCCTGATGCCGGTCTCGAAACTCCATGAGCGTTTCGTGGGTCCACGGGTCTTCGAACAGGACGGGAACGTCGATGACGCGCGTTTCCCACTCGTACTCCTCGAGATCGATCTCCGATTCGATCGTTTGCAGTCGCGCGATCAGGTCGTCGGGGTGAATAATTTCGGGATCGATCCGAAGCATGTACGAGGCGTTGCCGGGACAGTTCTCGACGACGCCGTCGATCTCCTGTTGGGCGACCTGCTGGGTGATCGCCATCGCCTTGAAATTGGCGGTAAAACTCATCGCTTCCGCGAGTTCGACGAAGACGAAGTCGTCGGCTCCGTACTCGTATCGAGGGTCGGGAAGCTCGACCGGGGTGATTTGCTCGGGTGCCATGCTGTGGGATGCCAATTCAACACACAATGAGTAATAAATATTGGTCTGAAGTCAATGTTTCTGGATTGTTTCGAATATGGTACGATTTTCTCAGTGGGAGTGAACGATCGAGCAAACGACCGACATCGGTGACGTGCAACCGCGGTCCACCGTTACCGAAAATCCACGACACCCTGCGTCGTGAAAGTCGACGAGTCGGATCAAAAGAACAAGGAGACTGTCCACTTACAAGGACCGATACCACGCCATCGCGTTTGGAACGTGTTCCTCGAGCGGTTCGTAGTCGTATCCGAGCTCGTCACGGGCCTTTCTCGAGGTGTAGTACAGGCGCTTGGTCGCCAGGCGGGCCATATCTCGGTCGAAGGGGAACATTCTCACGCCAGCGACCGCACCGACCGTCTCGGCCACGGGACCGGCGGCGTGAATCGCCGCCGACGGTACCTCGAGGGGTGCACGATGGCCACCCGTACAGTGTGCGATACGGGAGATCGCCTGCTCGAGCGTGAGGTTCTCGCCCCCCAGGATGTAGTGCCCGCCGTTTTCGCCGCGTTCGTACGCGGCCACGATGCCGTCGACGACGTCCGTCACCCCGACGATGCTCAGCCCGCCGGGGAGGTAGACGAACATCGTCGGATCGGTCGCCATCGCGAGCAGCTGTGCGGTGAACGTCTCGTCGCCGGGGCCGAATATCGAGGTCGGATGGACGGTAACGGCCTCGCCGACGGTGCTCGCGTAGTTGTCCACGAGCACTTCCGCCTCGGCTTTCGAGGACTGATAGGCGCCTACGGGCGGGGCGTAATCGGTTTCGTCCGCGATGTCGCCCTCGGTCGACGGCCGTCTGGTTCCGGCCGTGCTCGTGAACACGAGTTTGCCCGCCGACGTCTCCCCGTGTCGACACGCATCGATGAGTCGGCTCGTTCCATCCGCGTTGACCCGCTCGACCGTCGCCGCGTCGCCGCTCCAGAGGCCGATGCCGGCTAAGTGGAAGACGGCGTCCGTTCCGTCGACGAGCGAGCGAAGTGTCGCGTCGTCGAACAGGTCACCGACGTACCATTCGACGGGTGCCTCGAGGTCCCCTCGATCCGATGTCGGTCGCGAGAGCCCGCGAACCGTCCAGCCGTCAGCGAGGAGTCGCTCGCAGAGGTGGGTCCCGAGAAAGCCCGTCGCACCCGTGACTGCGGCCGTTTTCGTCATCGGTCCACCTCGAGCTGGGGTGGAACGGCGTCGCCGCTCACCATCGCGTACAGCCCGTAGGCGACCGAAACGGCGGGGTGGGTCGAGGTCCGCGGCGGCAACCCGCCCGACGGAACGCGATTCCGGAGGGAATCGAAATCACAGCCGGAGACTCGAACTGACGACGTGCCCGGCCCGAGTTCTGCCGATAGCGCCTCGTCGTCGTTGACGTCGCGTCCGAGCAGTGTCGTACCGATCGTATCGAGCGCGATCGCCTCGCCCGTAAACAGTGTCTCCGCAGCGAACGGTTCCCCGGCGAACGCCGTCGTCGCGTCGAGAATCGACAGGTCAGGGTCGATCGCGTTCACTGCCGCACGGGCTCGAAGTGCCGCCGAAATCTCCCGGCCTTCGACGCCGGATTCGACGTGGCAGCCGAGCGTCCGCATGACGCCGGCGACCGGTCCCGCTTCGACGGGACGGAGCGTCGGAACGACCACGACCGGGTTCTCGAGCAGCGAGTCCGGAACCGAAAGCTCGATGGTCTCCGACCGGTCGGGAAGGGAAACGGTGATCCGGGAGTCCCGCTCGGTCGAAAGATCGTGCAACCGGCAGTCGAAGCGTTCCTCGATCGCCGTATAGCCGAGATAGGCGGCCGTTCGGTCGAAATCGATCGAGTCGTCGCTCGAACCGGCGACTACGAGGTTGCTCGAAGTCTCGCCGCCGAGATAGGTTGTGACCGCACCAATGACGGCGGGGTCCGTAACCATGCCCGTCGAGGGGTGAAACGGGTAGTGAACGTCGGGAACGATGGTTATCTCGTCGGCCTCGGCCAGCGAGTCGTCGACCGGGCCGATCAGGTCCCGAACTGGTTGCTCGAGTCGGGCCATTCGTGTATCGATGTCCGACGTCCAGTGGGATCCGCGCGGTCCAGATCGGGATACCCCCGTCGTCACCCCGTCTCCAGCGACACTGACGCCGGCCCCGTGACGGCCCCGTTCGACGGACTCGCCGATGACCGTCAACGAGCGAGCCTCGCTCATGAAACCACCTCCAGGGCGTCGGTTTCCACACGGTCGTCGTCTGCGAATTCGTACGCCGTCTCGACCATTTCGAGGGTCCGCCGGCCGTCCTCACCGGTTACAGGCGGGGTCTCGTCCGCGCGGATCGACGCCACGAAGTCCTCGAGGGCGTCGTAGTGGGCCTGCAGATAGAACGTCGGGCCGTAGACGTCCGGTTCGCCGCCGGTGAAGCGGCTCAGAACGTTCGATATTGCCGAGAGCGCGGCGCTCCCGTAGAAGTTCGACGGGACGTACTCCGCGCTTTCGATCGTTCCCGTGATCCCCTCGAGGCGAACGTTGGTGTTCACTTCCGGCAGTTCCTCCCACTGGTAGGAGCCACAGTGCAGCGTGATGGCAGTCCCCGTCTCCGAGGCCTCGAGAAGGATGGTCGCTGCGTCCTCAACGGGAACATCGAGCGTCGAATCGACCATCGCATCCCGGATCTCGAGCGGCCCGAACGTCCACTCGAGGTAGTCGAAACAGTGGACGCCCAGTTCCATCAGCGACCCGCCGCCGGTGGCCTCGGGATCGAGCGGCCAGGCGGGCGGAGCCGCTTCGACTGGCGGCCGACCCAGCGGACCGTCGTTCACGCGAACCATCGATGCGTGCGGAACGTGGCCCACCGCGCCGTCCTCGTAGGCCCCTTTGAGTCCAACGAGGTCGGGTTGGTAGCGCAACGTGTGATCGACGCCGACGCGGATCCCGGCGTCCGCGGCCGCCTCGAGCATCTCGTCGGCCTCCGCCGTCGATCGGGCGAACGGTTTTTCGACGAAGACGTCGACGCCGACGTTCGCCGCGGTTTCGACCGCGTCCCGGTGAAGGAACGGCGGCAACGCGACGACTACCGCATCGAGCGTTTCCGCCTCAAGCAGCGTAGTGTAGTCGTCGTACACGCGGGTCGCACCCGCGGCGTCGGCCTTGTCTCGATTTTCCGGTATCGTATCGGCGGCCGCGACGACGTCGACGCCCGACATCGCGAGCGCCGACTTGAGGTGTACAGTGCCAATGTTGCCGACTCCCAGCACTCCGAGGCGAAGCGAATCGGAGCCCGATAATCGGCGTCGAATGAAATCGCGCATCTCCTCGAGAACGGACCGCCAGCGGGCTTTGTTATCGCTCGCTTACCGTTCATCGATCGGTGGTAGGTGCCTATTTCCACCAACTATCGGCGGCTACGAAACGGGACTCAGTCCGGAACCGCACTCGAGACGAAAAGATCGAAAACCGGGATCAGTCGCTTACGGACCCGACTGCGAATACGCTGCGGGACTGGGTTGGGCTATCGGCGCTGACTCACGAAACCGGCTCGCGATGTCGCCCATGGTTTCGACAGTCAGGTCCGTCTCGCGGCGACGCCGATCGACGTACTCGAGGATCGCCCGCATCCGTCGGTCGTCGCGCTCGTGTGTAAGGTTATTCGGATGAAGCCACATGTGGAAGACGCCATCGCCGTGGGCCGCCTGATCGATACCGCGTCTGGCGACGACGACCATCGGGTCAGCCCACACCGACTCGGCGATCGTCCTGGCGGAGCCTTCGAAGCCGAAACAAAACAACGAGGCCGGGATGTTTACCAGTCCGTACTCGTCGATCGAGGGTTCCACCAGCATGGATCTGTCCGTGAGCACCGAATCGACGACGCCGCGAGCCCCGTCGGCCGTCGGTGATCGCCCTCGGTAGGCGGTGATTCCGTGCTCTGCCAGCACGTCCCGATGACCGACGGCGTTTCGCGGGTAGATAAACGAATCGACGGTCTGGCCCCACTCGGCTGCGATCTCGACGCTTCGAGCGATCTCCGCGTCGGCGAGCGACCTTGAGGTAGCCGGATCGTCGAACAAGACGTGCGAAAACGAGTGACTCGCGAACTCGTGGTCGGGTTCGGCCTCGAGAATTCCCTCGACGAGGTCCCTCCCGAACCGGAGGTCGGGACGATCGCGCCACGCAGTCCGTTCGCGCTCGAACCAGCCCGCCGGTGCGGGGTGATCGGCGTGTTCGCCGTCACAGGACTCGAGCATCAGGTGGCCGACGACCGCCCAGGTCGCCGGAATATCGTATTCGGCGAGCGAATCGAGCATCGCCTGCCAGCCGCTTCGACCGGATTCGACGCGATGCTGAGGCGGGGACTCGAGGTCGTGGAACCCCCAGCCGAGCTCCGCGTCGAGCGAGATTACGACCGTTCCCATTCACTCCACCAACCGAGATTCATAGCAGTTCGTTCCCGCCCGGTGGTATTGTTATGGAGAACTTGTCGCCACCGAACGTTGACCGGCGCGGGTCGCGGGCAAACGGGACCCGCAGACGAGAATCGATCGGCTTCATGCGAACGGTTCGATTACCGAAATATCACGCGTTCACGGGGGTTTCTCGGTGCAACCGACACATAACAAAACGGTCGTCTCGATACCACATCCACAGCGGGCGTTAGTGACGCCTCAGTACCAATCATGAGCGGACACACTCCGACATCTCAGCGAGCGTTCGTACTCGGTCTCGACGGCGTTCCGTGGAGACTCATCGAACGATGGACAGACGACGGCGAGTTACCCAACTTCGAGCGGATGCGCACGGAGGGCGCGGCGGGGACCCTCGAGAGCACCCGTCCCCCGACGACGCCGCTCGCATGGCCCTCGATCGCAACCGGCGTCTGGCCCGACAAACACGGCATTTACGGCTTTCAGAACCTCTCGAGTTCGTACTCTCACGAAATGTATACGAGTCGGGACTGCAAACAACCGCCACTCTGGGAGCAACTGTCGCCGGCCCACGTTGGTAACGTTCCGTTGACGTACCCAGCGACCGAAATCGACGGGACGATGGTGACGGGGATGATGACGCCGTCGACCGAGAACGAATTTACGCACCCGCCGGAGTTCGGCGACGAGGTCACGCGCCGCATTCCCGACTACCAAATCAGCCTCAACTATCCGGAGTACGCCGACCGACTCGACGAGTTCGAAATCGCCGTCAACGACATCCTCGAGAAACGGCGTTCTCTCATGCGCCTCCAGATGGAACGCGCCGAGGACTGGCAGCTGTTCTTTTTCGTGTACACGGCACCCGATCGGTTCCAGCACCTCGTCTGGGACATGGACATGCTGCTTGCCCACTACAAGAAACTCGACGACATGCTCGGGGAGGTGATGGACTACACGGACGAACACGACGCTGATCTCTACGTCGTCTCCGATCACGGCTTCGGTCGGATCGACGAACTCGTCTACGTCAACCACATCCTCGAGGAGGCGGGCTATCTCTACAGGAAGGAAGACGAGGGCACTCGAGGCGCGCTCGCGAGTCTGGGTATCTCCCGGAGCAACGTCAGGCAGGTGCTCAATCGGGTCGGTATCTCCGAAGAGATGCTCGTCCAGACGCTCCCGCGGACGCTCGTCGATTCCGTCGCCCAGCAGATCCCGGGCGAACACGCGCTATACGACGTCGACTACGAGCGGACCGTCGCGTTCGTCCACGACGCCGGAAACTGTTACATCAACGATACCGAGCGGTTCGAAAAGGGCATCGTCGAGCCGGCCGACGTCCCCGCGTTGAAAGCGGAATTGATGGACCTCTTCGAATCGGTCACTACCGAGAGCGGTGAACACGTACTCCGCGTCTTCGACGGCGACGATCTGTTCCCCAACGACCCCGAATCGCCGAACTTCATCGTCAACGGAAAAGACGGCTACGAATCGCGAAACTCGATCACCGACGAACCCTTCGGCGACACCGGGGTGACGGCTGCGAGCCACCGAAGTACGGGTATCATGCTCTGTCGCGGGCCGTCGATCGAACCCGGCGGCGAACTCCGGGGCGCGCGCGTCGTCGACGTCGCCCCGACGCTTCTCCACGGAATCGGCGAACCCGTCCCCGCGAACGCGGACGGACGAGTGCTCTTCGATGCGTTCCGCGACGATGCGACGGCATCTCGGACCAAAGTAGAGCGCTCCGACGTGACGCGCTCGACGAACGGCGAGGCGGTCGACGACGACTTTACCGACGTCGAGGACCGTCTCAAGGGCCTGGGATACATGGAGTGAGTTCGCGCTCGAGGCACAAGCGGAGGTACTGATTATGATGGGGACTCGAACTGCAGCGAGATCAATGTAAGATCCACACCAACCGAAGTAAATATCATTAATATGGTTGGGACCGTCCGTTTGAACGGACGCCCGCCACAACCGCCAAAACCACGACAACCACCATGAGCAATCAACGCGATATTCGAGCCGACGGCGGCATCCTCCGGGACGAAGATAGCGGGGGCCACGAGACGGACTCGCCTCTCGGCATCGATCTCCCCGAGGACAGTCTCTTCACCCTCGAGGAGTACCTCGAGATGTACGACGTCGCATCCTCGGAACCGGCGTTTAGTATCCTCTGTGCGTTGAGCGAGGCGGAACGTCTCAGCGCCGGCGAACTCTCCGACGCGCTCGATCGCGACGGCAACGAGCTTCACTACTATCTCCGAAAGCTCAAACGATGCGCGCTCGTTCGAAATCGACGGGACCCGAATACGGGGACCGAAGATCCGTACTCGTACTACGTGCTCACCAATCTCGGCGAAACGATCCTTACCTACGGGATCAAAACCGGAATCGAAAAACTGGTAGAGGAGGAGGCGACGATCACCGACGAGTACGAGAACTAGGCAGTTACTGACCCGTTTTCCTGCCAGCAAGGTAGCAGAGACAGGCGAAACCTACGACGGGCACGCCGAAAAACACTGCAGTACTCACGCGATCCAAGAGGGTTACTGATCCCAATTGTCCGAGCGGTACCGCAAAGAGGAGTCCCCCGACTGGGAGGTATGTACAGACAATAGCAGGAAAGAGACCGCCTGACACTCGCCCGACGACGAACGCCGGAAGGGCAAACAGCAGGAACGAAAGAAGGAAGATGAGTTCGGAGTTGAGAAAGAAGGTACTCAGAAACACGACCGCGGAAATTCCACCAATACCTGCTAGATTCGTCCAGGAAGCGCTCGTCCGCCACACAAGCCAGGCGGACAACCCGACAGGGACGGCGTAGATAAGTACAAAAAGAACCGACTCGAGTAGCGTGTCCACCCTTCCGCTTGGCAAATTCGTTTCGAGAATCATCCACGAAACCGAAAACGTGAGACAACCACTGAGAAGGGCGGCGAAAAAGAGTTCGCTCCCGCGGTAGTGCTCACGTTGAAACGTGTTCATGAGACGAATTGATCGCACACTAACATAAAATTGGACGGTGCTGTTCAGAGACGACTGCAGCGCAGTTCAGGGATTGGCAGAAGCTAACGAGCGCAAAGCGATCTATCCGGCAGCGCCACCTAGCTCACCGCACCCGTCGAGCACCCGCCTTCGCCGCGTTCCAGACGGGATAAACCGTATTGTATACGCCGTTCGGGGCGTTTCGAGCGCCGGCCCGGAGAAGTCGATGGTGAAGCGGCGACCCCGACTCCGCGACCAGCGCGTCGAGGTCGGCATCCGAGAGCCACGCGAAGAAGGCCCGTTCGGCGGGGCTCGAGGGCTCGGTTTCGCGAACCGCGTCCCGAATGTCTTCCCACATGTACCGTTCGTCGAGTCCCAGGATCCAGTCGCCGTTTTCGAACGACGATCGGATGTCGTGGTAGTCCTCGTCCGCGAACGGATACCCGTGGGCGGACGGCTCGAGACCCGCCAGTCGGAGTCCGACGGCGGTGCGATAGCACTTTTCGCATTCCCCGCAGTTTCCGTCCATTCGGGCGTTGCAGGTCTGTAGCTCGAGCCTGGAGGCGTCCGGGTCGGAGCGACGGTCCTCGACGTAGGACGCGATTAGCTCGAGTCGGTCCTGCCGGGTGAGGTCGTAACAGTCGTGGTGACACTGGGTGCCCGTCCAGCGGACGTAGTCGTCGATATCCGGCCGAGAGCCCCACTCGAGGTCGATGCCCTCCCAGTGGGTTGCGGCGACGTACAGATCCTCGATCCCGCGCGCGTAGGCCATGGGGGCACAGAGCCCGAGCAGGCCGAGTCCGTGGCCGACGGAGCTGTACCACGCGCCGTCGACGTGGCGTTTGTAGTGGGCCAGCAACATCGGGTGATCGAGCGCCGAGAGCATGTTCGATTCGACGAAGGCCGTCTCGAGGTCGCGCTCGTCGGCGAAGCCTTCAACGCGCGCGCGAAGATGATTCCAGTCCTCGTCGTCGCGTGCGTCGGGCGTGATCGTCCATCCTCTGATGCTAATCAGTGTGGGTTCGGCCGCTCGGTGGCGGACGTACGAGGCGGTCGAATCGACGCCGCCGGTGAACAAGAGCCCGGACTGGCCGCTCGATGGCGGATCGACGGTCGTCGTGTTTCGCGCGTACAGCGTGCCGCCCTCGAGAAAGTCGTACATCGAAAGCAAGGAGGCTTTGACGTCCTCTACGGCTCGTGCGAACGAGGCGTCGACCTCGTCGACGTACACGTCAGCCCCCTGGGCCCACGCGACGGGACAGACGTGCGCGAGGACTGGGATAGCGAGGACCCCCTCTGGGACGGTTTCGATGGTGCAGTCGTAGCTCGTTCGGAACGGCTCGTCGGTGAAAAACCGCTCGAGGTCACTCGACGGACGAATCGTGGCCTCGAGGGTGTCGTCGGTGACGGTTAGTGAGTCGATTATAATGGTGGACATGTATTGAAGGCGGTGAGGTGAGCGAAAGATTGCGGCTCGATTCGACAGAACGAACCACGAATGGCACCAAAAAGCGTCAGTATTGTTGCACGGTCATCGAATTTGAAGGACGCTCGTAGCATTCGATGGGGCGAGTTACAGTCGCCGCAGTATCGGCATACAATCGACGGCGTAACGAGGGGGAAACTCACGGTAACTGAAACCAAACGGAAACCGAACGGTCAGGGTGAGCGAAATGGATGTCATCGACAGCAGAACCGTCTCGAATCGAACTGATCGGAAAGGGTGATTGGGGGAGAGTACGGCGGGACGACGACGCTGTTTGCGCCGCTTTGGCTCAGCAGCGCGTCGTGAGAAACGGCGAGCGATCCAGTCGATACCAGGGTATCGCATTCGATAGCTATCAGTTTCTGAACTGTACTGTCCCGCCAAATAGTGATCAGAGTTCGAGAGACTGTCCTCGCTCGGACGATCATCGAGTATGATCCCTATAACAAACCAGTCATCTGTGTTCGACTCTCCAACGATGGCTATCCATACGGAAACAAGACGCCGGATTGAAACGGGCGATCGACGATGAAACGGGCCGCACTCGATATCGTCCTCGCGATCGGGTATCTCGCCGTGGCTGGGGCTGTTCTCGTCGCTCGAGCGAATCCCGCATCCGCGTACGAATCGTCCATCTACGCGGCGTCGCCGACGATGACGTGGATCGGACTGGCGATCGGGCTCGCGATCGCGGTCAGTACGACCATCGCGTGTCGCGGTCGGTATCAGGGGATTTCGATCGGGTTAGGTGCGTGTGCCGTCACGACGATCGTAGGCCTTCCGTTCATCAGGAACTATCGATTCGCGGGCGCGGGCGACGCGCTTTCCCACCTCGGATGGACGCGGGACATCGTCAACGGCGCCTTGCTCCCCCACGAACTGTTCTATCCGGGGTTGCACTCGATTGCATCCGCGATCCATTTCGTCGGTGGCGTCTCGCTCGAGCGATCCGTCCTCCTGATGGTTATCGTGTTCTTCGTTCCGTTCCTGATTTTCGTTCCGCTGACGGTTCGTGAACTGTCCGGGAACGCACTCGCCGTCGGCATCGCGGCGATCATCTCGTGGGTGGTCCTGCCGATCAACAACATCGGGACGCACATGGGCGCACACACGAACTCGAACGCGTTGTTCCTCGTACCGGTCGTACTCTTCGCGTTGGTCGCATACATGCGACGGAGGGACGACCTCGAGCGGCTTCCGCTCGGAATCTCTCCGTTTAGCGCGCTGCTCGTACTCACCAGCCTCGCATTGCTGTTCGTCCACCCGCAACAGATGGCGAGTATCGTCGTTCTGGTCGGCTCGATCAGTGTGATCCAGTACCTAGCTCGGTGGCGCTTCGAGGACCATCCGATGGTCGATCACCCAACGACGTACGCGCACACGAGTGTACTCGGATTGCTCGCTGGCGCGTGGGCGCTCAGTAACGAACGGTTCCGCGACGCGATCGGCGGACTCGTCGCCGGGGTGTTCTCCGAAGACATCGGTACCGGTGCGGAGGTAACCCAGCGAGGGGCGTCCCTGACGGAAGTCGGCGGCAGTCTCGCGGAACTGTTCGTCAAACTGTTTCTCGAGGCCGCGATAATCGGCTTGATCGTCGGCGTCTTCCTGCTCGTCGTCTGGCTTGGCTGGACGAAAATCGATCTCGAGACGAAGGCGTTCTGTACGTACTTCGGTCTCGCGTTGATTCCACTCGGTGGCATGTTTCTGGTGTACTTCGTCGGCACGCCGACGATGGCGTTCAGGCAAGTGGGATTCATCTACGTCGTCCTGACGATCCTGGCCGGAATCGCGATCGCACACATGACGATGGGACTCTCGAGGGTCGTCACGACGCCGGGTGCTAACGCACTCGTCGCGACGATGCTCGCGGCGTTTCTGATACTCGGGCTGATGACTATCTACGCCTCGCCGCTTATCTATCAGCCGAACCAGCACGTGACGGACGACGCGATGAACGGCTACGAATCGAGCTACGTCCACGCAGTCGAGGACCGACCCCACGTTGGCTTCGGTGCCGATCCGTTCCGCTTCGATCACGGGATCAACGGAGTCGAGTCGGATAGCGTTTCCACGACGCCCTACGAGAGCGGAGTCGTCAACCAAACCGAGTTCGAAAGCGGAAATTACAGCGGGGCGTACGACGGCCACGACTACTATTTCGTCGTGTCGGAGTACGACACGACGCGGGAACTCGAGGTGTACGACGGACTCGACCACAGCGAGGCGGCACTCGAGGGAGTCGAACGGGAACCGAACGCGAACAAGGTCATCTCCAACGACGAGTTCAGGATGTATGCCATCACTGCAGACGGTGAATAAGACCGTACTGTAGGGCGTCTCACGAAACGCGTGCATAACAAAGCCCGAATCCAGCCTCCACCGTTGATACGACAATGTCTGCTCTTGAGGACGTACGCGTGTTGGATTTGACGAGGGTTCTCGGTGGCCCGTACGGTACAATGTTGCTGGCTGACCTCGGCGCCGATGTCATTAAAATCGAACCGCCCGGTGGCGATTTCGTCAGAGAGACGCCGCCGTTTCACTCCGAGGACGACGAGTTCGGCGGTTACTTCCAAAGTATCAATCGCGGCAAACGCAGCCTCGAGTTGGACTTCACCGAGGAAGATGACAGGGCTGACTTCCGGTCGCTCGTCGAAAAAGCCGACGTCGTCGTCGAAAACTTCCGGGTCGGGACGATGGAAAAGTTCGGGCTCGAGTACGAACGGCTTGCGGAGATCAACCCGCAACTCGTCTACGCGTCGATGCGCGGCTTTGGCGACCCGCGAACCGGCTCGAGCCCGAAACAGGCAGAGCCGGCGTTCGATCTCGTCGCCCAGGCGCTGGGTGGCGTGATGCACCAGACCGGCGACGAAGACGGGCCGCCGACGAAAGTCGGCTTCGGCGTGGGAGACATCTTTACGGGCGTGTTACACACCGTCAACATCCTCGCGGCGCTCCACTACCGGGACCGTACCGGCGTCGGCCAGTTCGTCGATACCGCGATGTACGACGCGATGGTGAGCCTCGCAGAGCGGGCGGTCTATCAGCACTCTTACACCGGTGAGGTGCCAAAACGACGTGGAAACGCCCATCCCACCCTGTTTCCCTACAACGCGTTCGAAGCCGAAGACGGCTACATCGTCATCGCCGCGCTCGGCGACAACCACTGGCGCGGACTCTGCGAGACGATGGGACGACCTGAATGGGTCGTCGATTACCCCCACGCGAACGATCGGTTGGCGAACCGGGATCAGCTCAGAGCAGAGATCGAAGACTGGGTATCGACGCGAACGACGGAGGAAGTCCTCTCCGCGCTCGAGGGGGACGTCCCCTGTGGACCCGTTCAGGATATTAGCGACGTATATGAGTGTGAACACACTCAGCGCAGAGAGATGCTGGTCGAAGCCGAACTTCCCCACACCGATGAAACCGTCACGATCGCCGGAACGCCGATCAAGATGACCAAAACGCCGCCGGAACCGGGTGATCGAGCGCCGTTACTCGACGAACACCGGTCGGAACTGCTCGAGACGGATTCGCTCTCCAAAACGGAACTCGAAGAAATCTATCCCGAACGCGTCGAGGTATCCGACAGTAGCAGTCACGAAAGATAACGTACGAATGGCCTCGAACGATCCCCAGACGGACGAGAAGCACGAGACTGATCGATCCGGAGCCGAGCGATCAGCGGACGAACCGAGCGCACCCAGCGACGAACGAGATGGGACCGGTGAACGACCAAGAGCCGAACAGAGCGAACGGAGTGCCGAGTCTGGAAACAGTGACCGGTCAGCGGGCGAGCAGCGAGAGAGTGACGGGACTGGGCTTGAGCGCTCGAGCGGCGGAGACGAAGACGACCCATACGAAATCCGGCTCTACGAACCCGCAGATAGGGACGGCTTCCTCGAGCTCTACGAGCTCGTCTTCGGCGAGGTCGACGAGGAGTGGTTCCGCTGGAAGTACGAGGACAACCCCTACGTCGATCACGTTCCGATCGTGCTCGCGACCCACGAGGGAGCGATCGTCGGGACCAAACCGAGTTTCGTCCTCGAGTTGCGCGTCGAGGACAGGACGTTTAGGGGGTACCAGCCCGCCGACGTCATGGTCCATCCCGACCACCGTCGACGCGGCCTCTACTCGCGGACGACCGAGCGGATGAAAGAACACTACCGCGACCGCGACCCGGAGTTGTTCTTCAACTTCCCGAATCCGGCGACCCTCTCGGGGAGTCTCAAACACGGGTGGGAGATCGTCGAGAAGGTCCCGACATACTATCGCATCCAACGACCCGAGTCGATGCTCGAGACGGACCACTCGGAGCGTCTGTCGACGCTGACGAGCGCTGCGACGCCGCTCGTACAGAGATATCTTCGCGCACGGGAACCGCGATATCGGGGTGTTCGAGGCGTCTCCGTCGAACGGTTCGACGAAGTTCCGGCAAGTGTCTTCGCCCAGTTGTACCGCGATGGGGTTCCTGGAACGATTCACGCTAACCGGACCGAAACGTTCTACGAGTGGCGATTCGGCAATCCGAACCTGTCCTACGAGGCCTACGTTGCACGACGAAACGGCGTGGCGATAGCAGGGATCGTTACTGGAACGACCAACGAGGACGGCTCGCGGATAACGAACCTCACCGACGTGGTTCCGCTCGCGACGACCCCACACCGTCGGGACGGATTACGGGCACTTCTCTCGAGAATCATCGAGGATCGCCGCGAAGACTCGCTCCTCGCCGTAAGCGGCGACGGAATCCCGGAATCACTGCTGTCCCGGTTTGGGTTCCACTCGGATCTCGCTGTCCCGCTCTCGCACGTCTCGTTGCCGACGACCCAAGTGACGTACCCGATCAGTTCCGATGGCGGTCACGACTGGACAGTTGGCGGCCGCGCGATCGCTGACCCCACCAACTGGACGATCACGTTCGCCGAACAGGATACGCGTTAAGCTGGAGGCACTCGCCGGGCCTGTCGCTCGAGTCGCTGATAACACATCGTTCTGAACAGTCACCATTTATTGCCATTATCTGATGGTATTCACTGAATCGTGTATAATATGCACTGAACAAAAGAATATCTGTAAATTTAATATAGATCTCTAAGGAAAGATTTATGCCTCCAAGGTCGTGTTTCCAAAATGCATGACGCAGAATTCCCGCACTAACGAGACGGCCCCTCCAGTTACAGACGATAATTCGGCATTAACGCGGCGTTCGTACGTTCGATCGATCGCGGCGGTCGCGACGGCAACGGCCTCGATCGGTGTCGTCGGATCGGCAGCGGCCGACGAGGAGTACGAACGGATCGAGGCACAGGGACAGACCATCCAGATCGGCTCCGGTGAAACATGGGAAAACAAGCTCATCGATATGACGACCGGCGGAGACATCATCATCACCGCCGAAGGGTCGAACTGGTCGATACGAAACGTCGGTTTCGAAGGCGAAAACACCTCTGGAGCCGGCTCCGCGACGTTCGGCGTCGCCGATACCGGTGGCGAGACAAGCACCATCGAAAACGTCTATCTCGGCGACGGCTCCGACTCGCGCAACGGCAGTAGTACCGGCCACGGACAGACAGCGTTCTGGGTCAACCCCGAACACTCCGGCCAACTCGAGTTCGAGAACGTCAACATTCAGGGATTCGCCGACAACGCGATCTACGGCTCCGCACCTGGCGGCGCTGGCGGTGGAACGGTTCACATCGACAACTGTTTCGCCGCGAACTGTCGGGTTTCGCACTTCCGAGTTGCGACCGAGGGCAGTTCGATCAGCAACTCCAGCGTCTACGTCGACAGCGAGGGCTTCAGCGGCCGCGGCATCTGGGCGTGGTCGCCGGGAACGATCGAAGTCGACAACTGCCAGCTCGAGATGAACGGCGAAGGCCAATCGATCGTCGCCGGAGCGAACGGTCAGGGAACGAACGTCGTCGTCTCCGATACCGATTACGACACCGGTGTGAACGGTGGAATCAAGGAAGCGGCCGGTTCCACCGTCGAACTTGGAGACAGCGTCGATACCAACCCCGAAGCGGTCATTCCGGACGGGGTCCCGACTTCCCCCGAAGCGGCAGCCAGTGGCGGGAGCGAATAACCGTTTGGCGTCGCCAGAAGGAGTAGCACGCAGTACGTTCTGATCGACCGCGTTTTCGTTTCGATTTCTCGTTCGACCAGTCGTCCCCACGGCGTGAGGGTACGTCGGATACTATTGCCCTTCGAGTCCCATCGCACGTTCTCACCGCTCGAGCACCCTTCCGAACGGACGCCACTCGCCGAGCCGACGAACTGCACAAACAGATGGTGAGGACAGTTTCGGCACGTAATGGCGTATTACGGTTGGTTCATGGGCGTAACTGTTCAGTCGACGAACTCGTTTCGAGAGTAAAACGATATTACCGATTGTTACGCACGGGGCGATAATATTAGAATTCGTGAATAGATATGCTAATTATACTGAACAAGCGTTCCGGTAGTAGTGAGTATAAGTTAATTTTATAAATATTTCGTTGGAAAGCTTTATGCTGGTATGTTTGGATTACCTGAATGCATGGCACGCGAACCTTCGGTGCTGAATACGAACGATTTCGATAGTACAGACGATGATCTCCCCGATAGTGGGAGTAATAGCGGCTTACTCCACAGACGGTCCTACCTCAAACTGGCCGGATCGACGACCGTCGCGGCAGCGTTGGGATCGCAAACGGTCAGCGCGGACGACGAGGAGTACGAGGTAATCGAGGCGAACGGACAGACGATAGATATCGGCGACGGTGAGACCTTCGAAAACAAACTGATCGACGTTTCGAACGGCAACTCGATTACGATCTACCCCTACGGAAGTTCGAACGTCACCATCCGGAACATCGGTATCAAAGGAATCTACCGCGGCGACGGATTCATCATCTCATGTGCCGACCCCGACCCATCCGGAGAAAACCTGATCGAGAACGTTTACATCGGCGACGGAGCGACCAAGGAGGGAGAATCGTTCCAGCACGGCCCGGGGGCCGTCTTCCTTCACAACGATAACGAAGGCCAGTGGACGGTTCGAAACTGCAACGTCCAGGGGTATCCCAACAACGGCTGGTACTTTTCGAACACTGCAAGCGGCGGCAGCGTCCGATTCGAATCCTGTTACGGGAAGAACAACGGCGTTACGACCTACCGCGTCGGCGGTGCCGACGACCAGATCGTCGACTGCGTCGCGTACAACGACAACACCGACTACGGTTCGGGTTACGGCGGCTACTCGGAGACGAACGGTCGTCCCGTCTGGGTATGGGAACCGGGCGGAGCCGAAATCGTCGACAGCCACTTCGCAGCGGGTCCGTACCCCTCCGCACTCGTCGTCGACCGCGGACAGGGAGCGACCATGAGTGGCGGCGCCTATTCCGGCAACGTCCAAGGGAATCTCCAGGAGAACGACGTCGGCTCCGATCCGGTGCTCGAGCCGCCGGAAGGCGTTCCGACGAGCGCAGAACAAGCGGCCGGCGGCGGTGGATCAAGCGCACCCTCAACAAGCGAAGGCGAGCCGGAAGAAGACGACGAAGCGGGCGAGTCCCTCGAGAACCTTCTACTGTTCGACGGGAGCGACGAGGACGTGACCCGGTACGAGTTCGTCGTCGATGGCGAGATCGAAAAAGCGAATTACGACGGTGCGACCATCGACGACGAGGACCCGATCGAGGACGGCATCGCCCACGGCGTCGTCGCCGACTGGAAGGACGCCTTTCGCTTCTCGGGAGAGCTCGAAGATCTCACCGTCGACGGGCCGGCGACGGTCCTCCGTAACGACGAGGAGATCGATCCAGCCGACTTCGGCGACGAGCGTCCGCACACCCTCGAGATCGAGGGTGCCGGTACGCCGACGAGTTTCGAAGTCACCGTCGACGGGACGATCGAACTCGCCGGCGACGCGGATCCGGAAGACGAGGTCACCGCGATTTCCGGCTCGACGGTCCAGAGTTCGGTCACCGACGGCACCCAGACGTTCAATTTCTCCGGGACCCTTACCGACGTGAGTTTCACCGACGGCGAGGCGATGGTTTCGCTCGACGGCGAACAGATCGATATCACGGAGTACGGTGATCAGGAGCTTCTGCCACACGCGCTCGTTATCGACGGCACCGACGCCTCGGGTCCGAGCACCTACTCCTTCGAGGTAGATGGAAACGTCGTCGAATCGAACTACAGGGAGGCAACTATCGACGACGAAGACGTCATCGACGACGGCGCAGTTCGCGGCGCGGTCGCCGGCTGGCTCGACGCCTACTGGTTCGAGGGCGACATCCAGAGCCTGACGGTCATCGGCGACGCGTCAGCGGACATCCAGTACAACGCACGAAACCAGTGACTTCCTCCCCACCCTACTCGCTCACGGCTTGCGCCGCTCGCTCCGTGAGGGTAACGTGAGACCTCCGGTCTCACGGACCATGCGAACGAGCGCTTCGCGCCCGTGAGCAGATGGGGCTTCCTGTTTCCACGACGCGCTTTGCAGGAACCGAATCGGTTCCCGTAGGGAGCGCAGTCTCCGCAGGCGTTGATTCGGGACAGCCCGTCCCTACTTGCTTCAGTCCGCGCATCAAGATGTTGTAGGCCGCGTTCCAGTCCCTGTCGGCGGTGAAGCCACAGGAAGGACACGAGTGTTCGCGGACCCACAACGGCTTGTCTGACTCGGCACCACAGGCCGCGCACTCTTTGGTCGTTCCGGCCGGATCGACGGCCACGAAGTGCGTGCCTTCGCGTTCGCACTTGTACTCGAGCAGTCGAAGAAACGTTCCCCACGCCGCTCCGGCACGGTTGCGGCTGTTCGACGGGAGTTCCATCAGACCCTTCGAATCGAGGTCTTCGACCGCCACAAGGTCGTACTCTCGAGCATAGTGGTTCGAGAGTTTGTGAAGGAAGTCGCGGCGCTTCCGTTGCAGGTCGGCGTGACGTTTGGCGACGACTCGCTGTTGCTTGCGGTAGTTCGCCGATCCGTGTTCTTTCCGCGAGAGTTTGCGTTGCTCGCGTTCCAACTGGTCGCGTTCGTCGGACAAGTCGGGACGTTCAACAGCGGTGCCGTCGGTGTCGTGAGCGTACTTCAAGATGCCCACGTCGATCCCGACACAGTCCTCGAGTTTCTTGGGTTTCTCTGGTGCGTCGTCCTCGGTTTCGATTCCAAGGACGGCGAACCATTTGCCGGTCGGTTCTTGCTTGACGACGACTTCTTTGATCGTGGCGTCGTCGGGAACGTCGCGGTGGTAGACCATCGGAATATCGCCGATTTTGGAAAGAGAAAGCACAGTACGGCCACTCGTGTTGTTGAGTTCGAAGCCGGTTTGACTGTACGTGACCGAGCGGTATTCCTGCGGACCTTTCCACTTGAGTTCGCCGACGTGGTAGCCATTGTCTTTCCGACCCTTCAGTGTTGAGAGGTTGTCGTACAGCCACTGTACGACCTTCTGCAACACCTTCGAATGGACTTGCTTCAACTCGGTCCACTCGCATTTGAGGTCGGGAAGGACCGACTGCTCGGAGTAGGCCGACGTGCCGTCCTCTCGGTTGAGTCGGTGCAGGAAGTGGTTGTAGACCTGTCGGCAGGTATCGACGGTCCACGCTAACCGTTCGTGGAGTTCGTCGGTTGGGTTGAGCCGATACCTGTAGTTGTAGCGCATGGTCTACTCGTCTTCGTCGGTTGGATCGGTGACGCGGACGACTTTGACAGTTGCGCCAGTCCACGCTTTCGGGACGTAGATGTGCGCACCGTTGCCGGTTGGTTTGACTTCGGCTTCAAGGACTTCGTGCCCTTCGACCTCGTACCGATCCATTGAGTGTATCTACCGATAGCGTGGGCCTGCGGGCCTGCTATAGAACAGTTCAAGAAACTCGTGCGGCGCTGTATCCCCTCCCTTCTCGCGCCTTCGGCGCTCACTGAGGATGGGGCATTAGCGCCTCGATCTCGGTAAACAGCCACCACGCCATCATCGTCGCGACCGTCTGCGGCGTTTCGAACCCGTATTTTTCGCCCTAGGTGAGTAGCCCGACCGTTTCGCGAGGATCGAACAACCCGCTGAGCGCGGCGAGCGCCGCCCAGATACCGACGCCGAGCGCGATGACGCCGGCCAGGGTGGGAATAGTCGAAACGTACGGCATGGCCACGAGCACCGTCACCCCCATCGCACCTGAAACGGCCGTCGTGAGCGCCAGCGATCGGACCACTCGCCAGCCGTCGAGCGAGAGTTCGAGATGCATCACGTACACGTTGACCAGCGTGTAGATGCCGAACGTGATCACGGTCGCGTAGGCGGCACCCACGACGCCGTAGATCGGTATCAAGACGATGTTGAGAACGACGTTGCCGACGGACGTGACGAGTTTCGCAACGGCGCGGTCTTTCGCCCGACCCAGATAATCGAGTCCGTTCGTCGTGACGGCGGTGATCGCCTGAAAGACGACGTACACCCCGAACACCTGTAACACGGGTGCAGCGCCGGAATAGGCCGTTCCGAAAACCAGATCGACCGCCGGTCCGGCGACGAGAACGATCCCGACCGCGGCCGGGACGTAAAGAATCAAAACCGAGCGCAACGTGGCTTCGTACATCCGCGCGGCCTCCTCGAGCGAGTCGTTGGCCTTCTGCTCGCCGTAGGTCGGTGAAATGGAAAAACCCAGCGAGCCGGCGGGGACGAGAACGAACTCCGAGATCTGTTTCGCCAGCACGTAGTAGCTCACCGCGACGGGCGTCAGGAAGTACCCCACCAGAACGGTGTCGATGCGACGGTCGAGGACGTTCGCGCTGTGGGAGGCCGTCAGCGGGACGCTGTATCTAAGCAACCGATTTCGCAACTCTCGACTCCCGCCGGTGTCCTCGTAGGTCCTGTAGAAGCGCCGATAGAGCAGCGCCGCGCCGACGACCGTCGCGATCACTGCCCCCATCGCATAGCCGACCAGCGCGCCCGCCACGCCGAATCCGAGCGCCGTCAGCGCGACGACTGCGACGACCCGAAGGACGATATTCACCGACTCGACGACCGCGCTCAACTCCACCCGATTGAATCCCTGGAAGATGATGTTGTGGTAGGAGTAAAGCGACTGGCAGACGAGGTAGCCGGCTCCGAACACGAGCAGCGTCGAGAGTTCCGGCGTATCCAACAGCACTGCGACAACGTCGCGTCCGAGAATGAGTGCGCCGGCGACGGCTGCGAGCATGAGAAAGCGATAGCGCAACGAGGTCCGGATGAGAAACGGGATCGACCCCGGATCGGTCTCTTTCCTGTCCGAGACGTACCTCGCGACCGATCTCGAGAGCCCCAGATCCGCGACCAACTGGAGCACCGCGACGATCGCGATAACGAGAAAGAGGAGGCCGTACTCGCCGGGCGTGAGCAACACGCGCGCCATCAGGAGCATCAACACGCCGTTTGCGACGTTGTTGAGGACGCGTGCGCCGAGCGTTGCTTTGAACCCGTCGAATACCTTCTCCCTTACAGACATTTCCGAATGTTCCCCCGTTGCAGACCCGAACGACGATGAAAACGGGCGAATCGGTTCGGGCGGTCAGTCAACAACTTCGCTCCCGCAAAACCGAATGCGTATCGACTGCCCGCTCGCACCCATCGACTGGCCCACGAGCGGCCGTGTGTATCGCGTTCAATCACTGCGACGAGACTGTACGAAAGAAGGTATTGTTATCTCGTCCGTACCGTTCGGATCGCGCGTCGATACTCGAATGAACCGCCAAATACCGATGAAAAACTGGTGTAGGCCACGACGGCGGCGCTCGAAAAACGGCGGTCGTACGCGTTCCCTGACGATCGGTTGCGACAATGGATCGTTCGGAGCCGACAGGTATGACGAGTATAACAATTCGATTATCGGACTCTACTCGACGTATGAATATCGGTTTCTATCACGACGCCGCGGGAACGCGCGAATCGGGCGGAATTGCGGTCTACACCCAACGAATGGCGGCCGAACTATCCCGGAACCACGACGTCTATCTCTACACTCGAGCGGGCGACGTCGCGGCCGTCCTCGAGGGCTCGGACGTGACGGTCGTCGAAACGCCGCCGATCGACAGCACCGCCGCATCGGTGCTCGAGCGGGTCGCTCCGCTGACATCCCAGGACGTCAAGAAACTCGAGATGACCGGATGGGGAGTTCGAAACGGCGTCTTCGAACATATCGAGACGACCCTCGACGTACTGTTTACGTTCCAGTTTCTCGACGACCTCCTCGTCTCGAACCTCGTCGACGTGCCGACGGTCTACGCGTTTCACAGCCTGTCGACGGTCGGACTCGGTTCGAAGCTTCGCGACGCGCTGTCACAGACCGAGCGGGTGCTGGCGAACTCCGAACCGACCGCACGCCGGATCAGCGAGACGTTCGGCTACGACGTCGACGAGATCGTCTACCCCGGCGTCGACCACGAACAGTTCAACCCGAGCGCGACGCCGGCAATCGAAAGCGAGGACCCGATCGTGCTCTTCGTCGGTCGACTCGTCGCCGAAAAAGGGATATTCGACCTGCTCGAGGCCGTCTCGAGGGTCGAGGAGCCTGTCGAACTCCGGGTGGTCGGTCATGGGGATGCAGACGCCGTCCGCGCTCGCTGTCGGGAGCTCGACATCGAAGACTCGGTGATCCTCGAGGGCGTCGTCGCCCACACCGACCTCCCCGGATACTACGCCGGGGCGGACGTGTTCTGTCTCCCGACCTACGACGAGAGTTTCGGGATGGCAAACGTCGAGGCGATGGCCTGTGGGACCGTCCCCGTGACGACGACCCTGGCCGGCATCCAAACGTACGCGACCCACGAGGAAAATTCGCTTCTCGTCGAACCTGGCAGTCCGAGTGATCTCGCAGATGCGCTCGAAACGCTACTCGTCGATCCCGCCACCCGCCGAACGCTCGGCCAGCAGGCCAGAGCCGACGCGCGCCAGTTCAGTTGGCGCGAACAGGCTCGCACCCTCGAACGTTTTTGCGCTGAAATGCTCGGTGTGCCAGTCTCGAGTGACGCCGTCTCGAAGCGCCCGATCGAACTGCAGACGCCCTAGCGGTTCGGGGCCGTATCGTCGCTGGCCGATCGCACCGCGCTCAGTGACCGGTCGCCGATTTCGGTTCGGAGAACCCGAACGCGTCGGAACCGACCGAGGAGGGCGACGAGTCCGACGACCGCGAACGAACCGAGCAAGAACGCCACAGTGGCCCCGTAGCGCTGGTCGAGGGACCCCGCCGTAATCGGTGCGACCGCGAGGCGGAATGTAGCAGCCGAACCACTTCAAATTTTACAGTGTTCGACGCTCAGTATCCGGAAAGAAGTGGCCCCCGCCCCAGAACAGATGCTGGCACGCGAACTGTTCAGGTACTGAATATGATCGCCGGGAGCCACCGTGTAGTACGAGACCACCCCCTAAAAGTCCTTCTCGAATGTCACTCGAGACGGACGAAGGGACCTACTCGGTCCGCTCGAGCGGTCAGCTGAGTCGTCCAACTGGCCTCGCGAGAGACCGGTAGCGACGTGGCCGTGCGATTCGCGTGGGACAGTCGTCCTTGAAGAGAACGGGGGATTTACCCATACGGCTGGTTGAAGGATAGTGGACGCGTCCACCGATCGAAAACAAAAGCGGAGTCGAGCGATGGGTGGAGAGCCAGGAATTGGGACGACACAAAATTGAAAACTCGGACGAGAGTCGGATGTACGTCGTCCTTACTCGATGCGTGAAAGCTTGCCGTCGACAGTCTGTTGCTCCCGTCGGTTCACGACCACGTGAACGACCGAGAGAACGCAGAAGGCGAAGACGATCGCTCCGGCGAGAGCCATCGTCGGAACGGCAGTCAGCGGGGGAACCTCGAGAACGGCAGCGGAGAGAACAGCGACGCCGACGACGCTCAGTACCGCGTAGAACCGGTCCCAGCGGTCCTGTTTATGGGTGTCAGTATCGAGATACATCATCAGCAGATCAGCGTTGTCCGAGAGATCGATCAGGCCTCGATCCTGATCGTATTCGACGATGCCGGCGTCGTCCATCTTCGGCAGATGCGTCTGATACAACGCGACGTAGACCCGCTTGCGTTGGTCTGAACTCAACGCGTTGATGTCCGTGTCGTTTTCCCAAGCCGCGATCTGTTCGGCGAGTTCACCGAGCGTGACCGTTCCCTCAGTCTCGAGCAAGTAAGAGAGGACTTCTCGGCGACGACGGTTCTTCAAGAGCTCGAAAATGACGTCCTTCGACAGACGAGCGTTCTGCTCCGAGTCGGTTACTGCGGTGATTTCTTCGGGTAATGACGTATCTACTGACGACATTACCATCTGCCTCCACGATTGGCTCGAGTAGGGTTGAATTTGCTCGTCCAGTGCTGGAAAGATCCACGAGACGATCCCATCGTCATCACCCACTGTACCGATGTACGGCAAGTCGCAGTCACGATTAACACACCAATTTGTAGGCCAACGGTGATACTCTTA
Organism: Halostagnicola larsenii XH-48; assembly: GCF_000517625.1. Classification (GTDB taxonomy): domain Archaea; phylum Halobacteriota; class Halobacteria; order Halobacteriales; family Natrialbaceae; genus Halostagnicola; species Halostagnicola larsenii. Next base: position 39,006 of record NZ_CP007059.1, read on the forward strand.
AACACGGCCACGTTTCGCATCCATTGCAAAGGATGTACGGGCTGACTTCTTCGGACGCTATCACAATCGTTCGTCCCCGGATCGCTGCGGGCTACGCCGATCGAATCCGCCCGGACACGACAGATCCAGAGCCACTGGTTGGGACAGCGTATCCACACCGTAGGTGCGGGATTCGAAATCCTGCTCGCGTTTGGGGAAAGAGATCGACGATGAAGGGGACAGCATACTGGAGTCACTGGAACGGAATGTTCGATGGCGTCAACATAAACTAACACGACAGTTCGGTGGTGAAAGCTCCCTTTACGAGGGGATTGTACGATCGACAGTCAGCCGTCGGAGTCCTCCCGGAAACAGTCCTGCCCGCTACCGGCCAATCAACACGATGCTACCCCCGACGAACGCGCGGACCGGCGGACGACCTCGAGAAACGTTCACCTCCACAGAGCGTTCGAATCGGGCGATACTCGTGCGAACATAACCGGACGGGCTGAGAGAGCGTACGGTCGGTACGGAGCCGGTCGCGGCTGGCAGTAAGTCGGTATTTCCGTCGAAACCATGTGAGCCCCTTACAGTCTTGCCATCGATTTTCAACTACTGATGAGCCGGTCTACCATCCATCGCGTCAAAGACGAGACACAGGAGCGAGAAACGGAACTGTGTCCCGACTGCGAGACCGCTACGATCGTCCAGGATCCGGATCGGGGCGAGCGAGTCTGTCGAGACTGTGGTCTCGTGTTGAGTGAGGACCCGATCGATTACGGCCCGGAATGGCGAGCGTTCAACGCGCAGGAGCACGACCAACTCTCGCGCGTTGGAGCCCCGCTCACGCAGTCGATGCACGACCGGGGCCTGACCACGACCATCGACTGGCGAAATCGTGACGCAAAGGGCCGGTCGATGTCAGCGGACAAGCACGGTCAGATCCACCGACTCCGCGTCTGGCAAGAGCGAATCAGAACCAAGAACGCGGGCGAACGAAACCTCAAGTACGCCCTCTCGGAAATCGATCGCATGGCAAGCGCGCTCGGCGTCCCAAAGCCTGTCAAAGAAACGGCCTCTGTCATCTACAGACAGGCCCTCGAACGGGACCTCATCCGCGGACGATCGATCGAAGGCGTCGCGACGAGCGCACTCTATACGGCCTGTCGAAAAGAAGACATCCCGCGAAGTCTCGAGGAGGTTACTGCCGTCGCACGCGTCGATCAACGCGAAATCGGGCGCACCTATCGCTACATCGCCGCCGAGCTCGATATCAACCTCGAGCCGACTAACCCGAGACAGTTCGTCCCGCGGTTTTGCTCCGAACTCGACGTCGGAACGGATGTCGAGTCGAAAGCGATCGAAATTATCGAGGAAACGACCGCACAGGGACTTCATTCCGGTAAATCGCCGACCGGATTCGCAGCGGCGGCCATCTACGCCGCTGGCTTACTCTGTGACGAGACGATTCCGCAACGAGCGGTCGCTGAGACCGCTCAGACGACCGTCGTCACCGTCCGAAATCGATACCGCGAGCAACTCGAGGCGATCGACGAACAACCGAAAGCGGCTACATGATCGAACGCTCGTCCTCGCCGTAGACGTCCTCGTTGATCAGCGCGTGCAAGGTGGTGTACGGAACGAACGCGATGAATTCGTCGTCCTCGTCGTACAACTCGAGTCCCTTCTCGGCCTCGTCGTAGCGCTCACAGAGGATCTGGCCTTCCGGTAAAATTGCACGGAACATATCTCTGTGTAGGACTTCCACAGAGAAATACTGTGTGGAAAAGGTCATATTTTTGGTATTTTAGAGACGATAACGGTCGACGCGCTACGCCCGTAGATCCGTCGTCGGTGGCGGAACCGTCCGGGCGAAAACTCGAGCGAGACGAGATTTCGAACCGGTGGTCGCGCAGTCTCGAAAAGGGAACGGCAATCGCCATCCCGGACCGAGATCCGATTGGGACTGTGTCGCCGCGCGAGTCAGCCACCCTTCCAGATGATTCCCGCAACCGTTGCTTCTAGCACGGCCTCATCAGCCGGGTTCTCGCAAACGACGGTCGACGTGAATTCGTAGCGGTCGTCTCGCTCGACGACCGTGTCGTACGTCGAGGTACAGGTGATCGACTCGCCGGTGTAGACGGGCTTGAGAAATTCGAACTCCATCTTGTGGGCGAGTACTTCGTCGTCACTCCCCATCTTCGTGGGCATCGTCGCGGTCAGTAACCCCTGAACCATTACCCGACCATCTGCATCCGGTTCGGTATGTCGTGGCTGGGTATCGCCTGAAAGTTCCGCGAATTGCCGAACGTCCTCGAGCGTAAACGTTCGCTCGAACGTCTGCGTCTCGCCCGCAACTGGTGGATTCATGTGTTTCGACTACCCTACCGAGAACTCCGTAACCGAAAAATTTTGGGATGGATCGAACGATTCGAACGTTACTCGAGCGAGCGAATCGGGCGGCGTGAGTCGTCGAGCGACTGAAGGGATACACCCGCTCGTGCGCAGGTCGTTCCTTTCCGACATCTTCCGTCGATGGCGATGCTCACGCTCGCGAGTCACGGAGTCTAGAGCGCAACCCACCGACGCAGCGGACGACGAGTGCGGTAGTTAGCTGTCGCCTTCCGGTGGAGAAACGCCGTAATCGATGTGGACGTGCGGTGTATGCGGCGATTCAGGCGCGGGAACTCCATTCCAATCGACGAGACGGACGTTCGCCATCTGGCCGGAGAACCGAAAGCGTCGCACGCCGGTCTCGATTGCACCCTCTGCGGTCTGTGAAGAGACGACGGTCGCTTCACAGAGCGGATCCCCACCGACCATTTCGATGGAGCCATCGACGCTGATTTCGTAGTTTGCTGGGACGCCTCGGCCAACGATCGTCACGAGATTCGGTCGACTGTGTTTAGTCGGCATATTGTGATGACCTTATTCGGCCAGTATAAGCCTTCTTATTGCCGAAATAGTAGGAATACGTGAGGGTTTCGCCACCCCGATCGTTCGGCTCCAGGCGCACTGGTCTGTGCTGACATCCTGGTTCGATACCAGTCGTCTTTGGACCTCTCGTAGGTGCCCAGAGATGACGGAGGCAACTCTTTCGGCTGTTAACTGACAGATACGGTCACACCGAACGTTGGTGGATCGCTATCCAAACCGAGTACGCTGGGAATACGGGCGTTATTCGAGCAGGCCGAGTTCCTCGAGGCGGTTGGCGATCACGTCGACGGCCTCTTTGGCGTCTTCGACCTGCTTCCCGCCGGTGATGACCAGTTTCCCGGAGCCAAACAGCAGCGCGACGACTTCGGGTTCGTCGAGGCGATAGACCAGTCCGGGGAACTGCTCCGGTTCGTACTCGATGCTCTCGAGGCCGAGACCGATCGCGATCGCGTTTAAGTTCAGGGTGCGGCCGAGATCGGCGCTACTGACGATGTTCTGGACGGTAACTTCCGGATTCTCCTCGACCTGGATGCTGAGGTCTCGGAGTTCGTCGAAGACGATATCCAGACTTTCGTGAACGTCGTCGGTGCTTTTCGCGCCGGTACAGACGATCTTGCCCGACCGGAAGATCAACGCCGCAGACTTGGGGTTTTGCGTGCGGTAAACGAGACCGGGGAACTGTTCCGGGTCGTAATCGGCACCCACGAGGTCCATTGCGACGCTCTCGAGGTCGAGTTCCTGTCCGATACCGGTCGACGCCACCACGTTTTCGATGGTGATAGATTCCTTCGGGTCCGTCATAAGTCAGGTAAGAAATGGTACCTATCACTTATAAACACCTGCATTCTTCTCGCCCGTGATCGAGTTCCGTCTGCAACCGGAATATCGGTTGGACCAGTTGCGGGCACAAACCTTCGAAATACCGTCGAATCAAACCTTCTACACTGGTTTTTCACCACGTTGATTTTCGTTGGCGCGGTCCGGGTTGGCGAACGGAAGGCCACAGCCATCGGCGTCAGACTCCTATCCGGCAAACTTGATTCGACCTCGAGACCGGCTGGCGGATCCGAATGACGGTATCTCCGTCCGATCACCAACCACTCGAGACCGAAAGTACCGGAGTTGAATCGAGGCGGTCGTCGCTGTCGGCTGAAATCTCACTTCGAGGATTCGTCGGACTCGGACGTTCTGTTTGGATCGTTGTTCGTCATCGGATCGGGTTGGGGTGCGATGACTTCGCCGTCACCCGGCTGTTCGGCGGCGTAGGAGAACTGCCCCTTGCCGTCGGGTGCTTCGCCCTCCGTCCACGGGTACCCCGGATCCGGCTGCGCTTCGCGTCTCGTCGAGATGAACGTGTAATTGACGTCCTGGTTCTCCTGTTCCTGCGGGAAGCTCGCGGGGACCGGCACGGGGTCGTCGAGCGTCTCGAGGGCCTCAAGCCACTGGTTCTGGTGCATGGTGTCCCGGGCGATGAGATAGGAGAGCATGTCTTTCATGCCCGGATCGTCGGTGTACTCCCAGAGCCGGGTTGCCAGGGTACGACCGGTCGCTTCGGCCATCACGTTCGCGTAGAGATCGCCGGCGAGGTTGCCCGAGGCGGCGATGTACCCGCCGGTGAAGGGAACGCCGTTGCTATCGACGGGCATCGCCGACTCGCCGGCTGAGAGGAACTGGCGCGGATTCTGGCCGGTCATCGCCGCGGCGGTCGCTGCGGTGTCCTGGGTCTCCTCGCTCATTTCTTTGGGCGACCCGCGCAGATTCTTCGTGACGGCCGAGGCGAGCATCTCGATGTGCCCGAGCTCTTCGGCCGCGGTCTCCATCAGCAAGTTTCGGTATTCCTCGTACCCTTCGGGAAGGGCCCACGCCTGGAACATGTACTGCAATGCGACGCGCATCTCGCCTTCCTGCCCGCCGATCGCCTGCTGGAGGAGTTTCGCGAAGTGTGGATCTGGCTGTTCAACGGTAACCTCGTACTGGAGCTCTGGTTCTTGAAAGAACATCCACTGGCCCCTGCCACCAGCCAGCGAAATAAACCATTAGCGAGGGAGAGAGGGAGAGTCTCGAGAAGGTAGAAGAACGGACGAGAATAGCGTCAGGTTATCGATACGGTCACCGTCGTTGATAGCAAACGATTATACCGAAGCCAGTGGTCAGGCACCAGCGCATGAGCGAAGGCTTCTGTCCGACATCGCGTCGTGCGTTCCTCGCGTCCGGTGCGATATCGACCGGCATACTGGCGAGCAGCACGAACACAATTGCCGAGACGAAATCGAACATCCCCTCCAACGAGACGGTGAAACGCGGCCTGATACGTGCGTATCAATTCATTGCTACTAGTACGTTCACCGTCGCCGACTCCGCACTCGAGTGGCGATCCGAGCGGTTCGAAGAGCCCCACCAAGCACGCGTGATCGCGTACGACCATGCACCGTCGTATCGCGCCCTCCTCCTGACCGATTCCGATGGGACTATCGAGGCCGGGGAATCGTTCGAATTCCGCGCTACGGATGGAAACTCCAGCACTGATGGCGACCGATTCGTCACTGTCGGATTCGAGAGGGTAAGCGGATAGTAGTCGGACGCGATTGTGGCATTCGCGTGGGAGCCGTTTTTATATCTCCTCCCGGAATTACACCCATGTCAGCACACGTTCTCGTCCCGGTCGATGACTCCGACCAGTCCGACGCCGCACTCGAGTTCGCACTGTCGGAATACCCTGATGCACGGCTCACGGCGTTACACGTGGTCGATCCCGCCGAAATTCGAGGTGGTGTTGCCCTCGAATCGTTCAGCCCCGAATCCTACGGGAACCTTCAGGATCAACAAGAGAACCGAGCGAAGCAAATCCTCGAAAGTGCAACGAGACGCGCAGAGCAACACGAACGAACGATCGAGACGGTACAGATGGTCGGTACCGTCGTACATTCGATCGTCACGTATGCAGGAGCGCACGATATCGATCACATCGTAATCGGCAGTCACGGTCGGTCCGGACCGAGCCGAATTCTCCTCGGGAGCGTCGCCGAGAAAGTCACCCGACGGTCGCCAGTGCCAGTGACGATCGTTCGCTGAGAGAAGCACTTCTGTCCCGCGTAGGAGTGTGACTCGATCACAGGCGAGACGATAGAATCGCTTCTCTAGGTCGTTCGAGAGCGACCCGTAATCGAATCCACGACCGCTGATCGAATCCGTTCGGAAACCGATCCTTGCAGTACTGCTATGTGCGATCAGGTTCGTGAAATAACACGATGAACGGCTTCAACGAGGCGGTGAACGCCTCTATCGACGTCGAAGACCAGTTGTCGCGGTATTTGTGGTCCCTTTCGGAAGCGGAGTTCGCCGACGAACGCATCGAAAAACAGGCTATCGGCTCTCGAGCGGGGTTCGAGACTCGACGCGAACGCATCCAGGCCAGGTTCCTCGAGAGCATCGGCGGGCTCCCCGACCGAATGGACGATCCGTCGATCGAACTGCACGGTCGCACAGCGCGAGACGGCTACTCGATCGAACGGATCACGCTCGAGAGTCGTCCGAACATTCACGTGACGACGAACTGTTACGTTCCGGACGGCGACGGCCCGTTTCCGGGAATCGTCTTTCTCTGCGGCCACATCGACTCGCCGAAGAGCGATCTGCGCAATCAAAAAGCGTGTATCGAACTGGCGTTGAACGGCTTCGTCGTCCTTATCGTCGATCCCATCTCACAGGGCGAACGAACGCAGTACTTCGATCCCGAAACCGGAAAACCGGTCTTCGACGAGCGTAGCAGCGTGATTCCACACTCACACGCGGGACAGAAGTGCTTCTACGCCGGAGCGAGCCTCGCACGATACATGATTCACGACGACCGGTGTGCGCTCGATTATCTCGCCGCCCGACCGGATGTCGACGAAGAGAGAATCGGCGTCATCGGCGCTTCGGGCGGCGGCATTCAAACCCTCTTTCTCTCGATGGTCGACGACAGAATCGCCGCCGCAGCACCGTGTTGTAGCGTCACGGAGCGTCGCGAGCAGCAAAAGACGGGGAAATGCATCGATGCCGAACAGCTCGTTTACGGGGCGATCGCTCGAGGGGTGAACTATGACGATCTGCTCACAACGATCGCTCCGCGACCCGTCTGTATCGGTGCTGCAGTCTCCGATGAGCACTTCCCCATCGAAGGAGTCTACGAAACGGTCGATCGCGCACGTGAGATCTACGGCTTCTACGACGCCACAGAGAACGTTCAGTTAGTCGTCGCCGACACGACGCACTGCCCCGTCTCCGACCTCCGAGACGGCGTATTTGCGTTTCTGTGCGATCACCTCACAGAGGACGAGTATGAACCCAAGAAGGGGCTCTCGACGCTCGAGAAGTCAGCCCTCGAGTGTACGCAGACTGGACACGTGATGACGGCTTACCCTGACGAACGAACGATCGACGACCTGATTCGTGAATACGTCGCGAACGCGCCGGCTGACGACAGCACGGAGTCCGTTGTCGGAGATAACGATGGAGACGCCGATCAGTTTCGGACCACACTCCTCGAGCGGTTCGACCTCGAGCGCGACGACTGTGACCTCTCTCCGCGCTACATCGATCGGACCGTAACTGCGGGCCTCGAGATCGAACACGTCTGGTTCAGAACCGAACGTGATCCGGACATCGTCGTCACGGGACTGCTCGTTTCGGACCCCGACTCGGACACGAGTTCACCAGCCGTCGTGCTGTACGAAGACGGGACTGAGGAACTTCCGGACCGAAGCGAAGAGGTGGCGTCTCTGGCCGAGGAGTACGGGACGGTCTTCGTCTTCGATCCGCGCGGCATCGGCGCGGTTCAACATCGCCGGATTCCCGTTCACAGTTGGGTCGACGATTACGATGGCGTCTACGGAACCGAGTTCAAACTCGGCTACGACGCACTCATGCTAGAGTCCTCGCTTCTCGAGATGCGTGTGTTCGACGTGTGTCGCGCCGCCGAGTTCCTCCGGTCGGAGACGAACGCCACCAACGTCTCGTTCGTTGGGGACGGAATAGGCGCGTATCACGCGCTCTACGCCGCGGCTGCGACCGAGAACGTAGACCGGGTCGACGTATACGAGACGGTTCCCAGTTTCGCGACGCTCGCAACCGAGCAGGATGCAGACTTCCACCCGCAGCTTACTGCATTCGACGTTATCCGGTCGTGTGACATCCCGCAGGTGGAACGCGCACTCGAGCAACGAGAGGTAAAACGGTCCCAACCGCCCATCGAATAATGTGTGCGTTCAGTCGTCGTTCGTCGCGCTAACGCTCTCCTCGCTGAGTTCGGCGGGCACATCAGCCCACACGCCGGATGTGAGATCGATCGCGTCGTTCCACTTCGCGACGACCGTCGTAACCGCCAGGTCACCGGCGATGTTGTTCATCGTCCGAAGGCGGTCGAGAAGCGGATCGATGCCCGCGATCATCCCGATCACCTCGAGCGGGAGTCCGACCTGAGTCAACACTGCGGCCATCATGATCAGACTCGCGCTCGGAACACCCGCAGTGCCGACGCTCATGAGGAGCGCGGTCAGGAGGATACCGAGCTGTTCGAACAGCGTGAGCGAGACGCCAGCGATGTTCGCCGCGAAGATGGCAACGATGCCGAGGTACATCGCCGTTCCGTCCATGTTTACCGTGGCACCCAGCGGGAGCGAGAAGCCGTACACGCGCTCTTTAATCCGCAGGTTCTCGTCTGCGTCCGACATCGTGACGGGGAGCGTCGCGGTGGACGACCGGATACTGAGTGCCGTAATGAGCGCTTCTTTGATGCCACGCAGGAAGTCCAGGGGTGAAACGCCGACCAGACCTCGAATAATCACCAGCAGGTAGACCAGCGCGATCTGGAGGGCGATAGCGAGCGCGAGCGTCATCGAGAGTGAGAGGTACGCCTCGATTGCTTGGACACCGACTTCTCCGAACAGCGCCGCCATCAGTGCGAACACGCCGAGGACGCCGAACTCCATGATTCCCCAGACGACTTTGAACATCACCTCAGCGCCGGCCTCAGCGACGTTGAAGATGGTATCGATACCGTTTCGGACGGCCGAGTCAGGGTCGACCTCCGCTCGGACCATCGTCATCCCAAGGCCGAAGATGAGCGTGAAGAAGATGATCGCGAGGATGTTCCCCTCCGCCATTGCAGCCATGGGGTTTTCTGGGACGATACTGAACAGCTGGTCCACCGGTGACGGCGTCTGTTCGGTCTGGACGTCCGTCTGCTCTAAAGTCATCCCCGTCCCGGGATTGATGAGATTACTCACGCCGAGTCCCATCCCGATAGCGACTGCCGTCGTACCGAGATACAGGAGGACGACCTGGCCGCCGACCTGTCCCAGGTTTTTCGGGGAGAGTTCCCGCGTCGCCATCAACAGCGTGAACACGATGATCGGAACGATGATCATCTCGAGCAATCGGACGAACAGATCACCGATTGGCTGCAGCTCCACCGCCGGTTGACCGACAGCAAGCCCGACGAGAGAGCCGAGAACGAACGCGATCCCGATTCGGTAGACGATCGGGACCGAGCGATATTGTCGCCATCCAGATGTAAATACCGAGCCCATATTCTAAATACCAATCATTATTCAGTAGATAATAATACTTCCGATGATGACTCTAATATGTCTATTTCCACACTGTTATGAATACTAGTGATAAGTAGTGAGATCCGCAGCTAGACCAATATACTCGTGAAGTCGCTGGATGAATTTCGTAGATTTCCGTGATCAAAGTAATTCGTCAATAGTTTGATGTAGGGCGACTCGAGTAGGCGTATCCGCTAATTCGTGATCAGCTCGGCCCACGAAGTAATGAGAACTCAACGGCGAGGGTTTCCATGGTACCTCTGTCGAGGTGGGAGTTTGAGACGGGTTCCCACCAATGATCTGGTCTACACAACCTACAGTTCCTATTGCTCCGATAGATTTGAATACGCGATTCTACTCACCAAGATACTCTCCCAGCACTTTCCCGACATAGGTTTTTGACCGGCTACTCCAGTGGGTCGCCGACTGACTCGAAAGTGCCGCCGGGGAAGGGCACAGTTCCACGACGAGTTCATCGCATCGACGGTGACGTACGCAGACGACCCGGTCACGCGTTTCTCGAGTGAGCCTGCAAACACATCCGGGTTCCGACCGACGCCAACCTCTATTGGCATCGCCGTGGCAACCTGACACGACATGGATTACGAGACGTGGTCCGAGAGCCAGGAGACGACGACCGTCACCGTCGATGAGCACGATCTCGAGGTCGCCTACTACGACGACGGCGATGGTGAACCGGTACTGTTCTGTCACGGCATTCCGACCTCGTCGTTCCTCTGGCGTGACGTCGCACCGCAGTTGTCGGACGCGTACCGAGTGATCGTCCCGGACATGGTCGGGTACGGCAATTCGGCGATGCACGACGGCTTCGACCGTTCGATCCGGGCTCAGGAGGCGATGATCGACGGGCTGGTCGACGAACTGGGTCTCGCGGACCTCACGTTCGTCGGGCACGACCTCGGCGGTGGCGTCGGCCTACGCTACGCTGCTCACGAGCCGAACACGGTCGAGAACCTAGTCCTCTCGAACGCCGTCTGCTACGACTCGTGGCCGATCGAAACGATCGTCGATCTTGGCCTCCCCTCGACCATCAACGAGATGAGCGTCGACGATGCTCAAGGGCTGCTCGAGGGAATCTTGCGTGATACCCGCTACGACGACCCGAGTGAAGAATTCGTCGAGGGGATGCTCGCGCCGTGGGACTCCCAAGCGGCGATCATCTCGCTTTCGCGCAATGCCATCGGTACCAACACGAGCCACACGACCGAGATCGATTCGACCGAGATTTCGGCTCGAACGCTCCTCTTGTGGGGTGGCGAGGACGAGTTCCAGCCGATCGAGTACGCCGAGCGGCTCGAAGGCGACATCTCTGACGCCGAACTCGTCGGGTTGGACGAGGCGAATCACTGGGTCATGGCCGACCGCCCCGACGCCTATGGTGATCGGCTCCGCGAATTTCTCGAAACGGCCTGAGTCAGGGTCTGGCGAGAAGACGGAAACGATGGACCAAGACACTCGAGCGACCGTTCATCGGCCGGGGCGTTCCCCGTCACGTTTTCAGGAGATGACGAGAGCGGCCGATCTCGCCATTACGCACACCAGAGACTATCACCGTAGTCGTCGTTGGAGGTATCATGTCATTTGAGCCCGACCGCGTCACGACGGTTACATTCGACTCGTACAGTACGTTAGTCGACGTCGATGCGGCTGAAAAGGCGCTCACCAATCGCGTGGATGATCCCGATCCGATCTCGAAGCTGTGGCGTGCGCGGTCGCTAGAATACACGTTCGTCGCCAACCACATCGACGCGTATCAACCGTTCTACGAAATGAACCGCGACGCACTCCAGTACGCGCTAGACGCGCATGGCGAGACCCTTTCGACAGACGAGCGCGACGAGATTCTCGCCGTCTACCACGAACTCGATGTCTTCGACGACGTGCGTGACGGGCTCGAACGCCTCCGGAATGCCGGCTACGACTGCTTCGTCGTTTCGAACGGGAACCCCGAAATGCTCGAGTCGATGGTGGCACACGCCGATATCGGTGCGTTCATCGAATCGACGATCAGCGCCCACGAGGTCCGGACGTTCAAACCCGACGCCGAACTCTACCGTCACGCCGCCGCTCGAACCGGAACGCCAATCGACGAAATCGCGCACGTGACCGCAGGATGGTTCGACGTTATGGGCGCCCAGCACGCCGGAATGCAGGGAGTTTGGGTCGATCGGAAGGGGTCACCGTGGGAGCCGTTCGACGGCGAACCGGCGCTGACAATCGAGTCGTTCGACGAACTGATCGACGCAGTTGCTCACCCCTGATACACTCGAGAACCATCTTCTCAAAGATTGAGCCGCTCTCGACTTCGATGTGAATCCATTTCCATCCCTGTTTCCCGATTAAGATACGTACTGGGTGCGGATTCTCCCGATAAGCAGACTCACACCGGGATGAAGTCTGGATCAACGTCACGACGGCGATCCGTGTCTTCGAAGAACCGATTGAATCGATTATAGAGGTCGGTGCATTTCCCGCTGTGTTCGTAACACAGGGTGTGGAAATCGGCGACGACCGCACAGTACCGTTTTGCTCTCGTCAGTGCGACGTTCAACCGTCGAGGGCCGTCTTTTTCTCTCCCGAGGAAGCCGATACTGCCGTGACTATTCGACCGAACCAACGAGATGATAATCGCCTCGCGCTCGCTGCCCTGGAACGAGTCGATCGTATCGACCGTTACTGCTCGTCCATTTTGAAGGTGATTCTGTAGTCGCTCTTCGATCGTCCGAACCTGTGCCGTGTAGGGTGTTATAACGCCGATTTCTTCCGGCGAAAGGTCATCGGTTAGTTCCTGAGCTAGATACGTCACAAGCCGGGCCTCAGTGTCGTTCGACCGCGAGTGATCGTCGACGTCGACGGATCCACCGACGTTGAACGCTTCCATCGGTTCGTCTCTCGAGGGGAGCGCCTCGACGGTCCGCCCGTTGCGCAGTTCCCGGTTGTAGAACGCGCTGTTCGAGAACGCCGCGATGTCGCGGTTCATCCGATACTGCGTTTTCAATTGCATGCCGACGCCCTCGTACACACCACCATCCGCATACAGATGTTCGAACAGGGACATCCCGAGACTCGAGGCTGGCGGCTCTTCGGTCGTACTGAACGGCGGGAGCTGCTTGTGGTCACCGGCGAGGACGACTCGATCGGCTTTCACCAGTGGAATACACGAAGACGCACATGTCGCTTGCGTTGCCTCGTCGAGTACCAGTAGATCGAACGTTCCCGGAAGTTGAGCGACACTGTTGTTCGTACCGGCGACTACGTCTGGCAACTCGTCTGCGGACCCATATTGCCGAATGAGGTCGTTGAAACGCCTCGAACCGTTGAGTCGTTTGAGTGTGAATTCGTCGTTCTCGTATTGTGCATACGCGTGGAGCGAACTATCGTCCGGGTCGGTTTCCGTCGAGTCCCCCAGGACGATGTTGTCGACGGCCTGATTCGAGTCGGCGCAGACGAGAACGCGTTCGCCAGCCTCGACTGCCCGCCGGACGATCTCGATGAGCGTCCGCGTTTTTCCCGTTCCGGGTGGTCCGTGAATACAGAAGACGTCATCGGCCAGTAGCGCCAGTTCCGAAGCTACCTGCTGTTCCTGGTTGAGGTCGTCGTCGGCCTGCGTGCTCCGGGCCGCAGCCCCGCTCGTGAACGTAATCGACCGTTGGCCAGTTAGCACGTCCAGGAACAGATGGTCCTGCAGTTCGTTTACCGCCTCGAGTTCGCGATCGGTCGGGACCGTGTTCAACAAGAGCGAGACACCGAGGTCAGCGTCGTTCGACAGGTGGTGGCGAACGGTATTCGACGATTCGACCTCGCCCCAGTGGACGCTGACGGTGAACCGAAGTCCGCGGATGTTCTCGACGGTGGCCGGCAGTGGAAATACGTCTCCATCGCCGTGAAGCAGAACCTCGTTTCCCTGATGAATTCCGAAGGTGTTCGGAACGTAGTACGCCCAGTCCTCGCGATCGTCCGACTCATCGGCTAGCGGTCGCGCTTCGAGTCTGAGCTGCTCGTCGTCGCGACCGTTGTACTCGACGTGCGGGATCGCATCGCCACCGTTGGTGTAGATTTCGCGGGCAGTACTGGACTGGGCTCGTTCGTAGGTCTCGTTCCGCGTCCCATCTCGCTCGCTTCTAACGTACTCCTCGAGGTCAGCACGGAAGCGCTCCGGATCGATCGTCTTCCGCGGTGGCTCGTTGTCGTCGACGGGTCGATCGTAGCTCTCCGAAAGGGACGATGGCTGGTAATCGGAGTGCCAGAATCGGATTCGGTGTGCTAAGTCGGTCGCTGCGAAATCAGAGAGGGTGATCGACCCGCGATTGCCTTCGTCTCGATACACGATGATTTCACCCCGGAGATCCGTGTCGGCGTAGCCGAGGTACTCGCCAGTCGGTGTGGCGTCGTCCGTCCCGTGAAGCGGAATGGCGATGTATTCCTCGTCGTCAGGAAACTCGAGGTCGTGATGCTGCGCGAATTCGACGATGGGCTTGACGGGGATTCGGTCTCCCGAGGGCTCGAGATCGCCCGGTTCGATCTCGTACTGGCGACCCCCTTCTGGGGTAAAGTTGGAAAGCGCGTGGTCGAAGAGGAGAGACATACCTGTTACATTTGGTGAACGACTCGGTAGTATTATAGCTTCTCCTAGGTGTGCTGGCCGAAGGACGGTTCGGAAACCGCAGTGGTATAAGCACGGAATGTCTGTTGAAATCCGTTTCTTCAGACACAACGCAGTGTGTCACTCTTCGCCGTCTTTTCGACCGTCGGTTCAATCAATCGGTATAGCGGAACGGACCGTCCCCTCGGTTACCGCCAGCCAATTAGCCGTCCTGTTCGATGAATCCCGCTAAGCTGTCGAGTGTCGAATTCAACCCTTCCTCGTGGTCCTCCGGCTGGATGCCTGCTGGCACGTTCTCGGCACGCACGGTCACGAGCGTCTCACCGCCTTCGGGCTCAAACGTCCAGACCATACGCATGGTGCCCTCGAACGCCGGGTCGTCACTCTCGAAGACGACATCTTGCTCGATTCGATGGCTCGGTTCAAGTCGAGTAAAGCGTACTTCCATCTCGTCTGATGACTCCGATGTCTTGCCCTGTCCGGCCTGCTGGTCCCTGTAGGTGAGCCGCATCCGATACGTGCCTCCTTCGCGGAAGTCAAAGCGGAGCATTTCGCCAGTCATGTCGCTCGGTGGAAGCCACCGTTCCATGGCACCGGGCTCTGTGAAAGCCTGGTAGATGGGTTCTGGAGAGGCCTGCAGTCGTTTCCTCGCGGAATCCACCCTTTCGACCATGCATTCAGTACCGGGCCGAGAAGCATGGCTGTTGCGACGCGTGCGTTAGTCGTCCAAAGAGCGGAGTGGGACCCGTTCCGTCTCCAGGCCAAGCGACACACGGTGTGGAGTGTACCAGTCACTCACGAAGCGGAATCCGTGCGTCGATTTCGCCGATCTGCGTACGTCCTCTTTCCAGTGACTAGTACACTCGAGATGTTTTCCAAAGAAAGCGAGACCGGTAGGTTACGTCGACCGTCTAGACGGTATCGATTCCTGCAATTGCAGTGAAGGAGTAGCGGACGTTGTCGGTCGGAGTACCACCGCTCGTGTAGATCCCTTCAGTGACAGAGAGATCGTCGTTCGAGTAGGGGTAGGACGGATCCGCGAACCGACCTCGTGTCCATTCGCTACCGTTCGCATCCAGCGTGACCAGATACGTGTCGGCATCTAACCCTTCGTCGGGGAGTATGTCGAACGTATCCCCAGCCCGCAGGTCGGAGACGTCCTTTTCTACGACGACATCTGTGCTGGTGGCATCCCGAAGACGACAAGTCGTGAATCCGCCACTGTTTCGCGAAATGGTTAGCTGAATACCGTCGAGTTCTTGCTCGGCCTCGAAGTGGAACCCGCTCTCGTTAGTTGCAGTATCCGCGTTATTGTCGGTCCCGAGATCGAGTCCGTCGCCTGTCTCCGGTCCATCCGTTGCTGCGATTGCAGTGAAGGAATAGCGGACGTTGTCGGTCGGAGTACCACCGCTTGTGTAGACCCCTTCAGTGACAGTGAGATCATCGTTCGAGTAGGGGTAGGACGGATCCGTGAACCGGCCACGCGTCCATTCATCTCCATCGGCATCTAACGTAACCAAATACGTGTCGGCCTCGAGTCCGCCGGCAGGACCGATCTCGAACGTATCCCCAGCCTGCAGGTCGGAGACGTCCTTTTCTACGACGACATCTGTGCTGGTGGCATCCCGAAGGCGGCAGGTCGTAAATCCGCCACTGTTCTGCGAAATGGCTAGCTGAATACCGTCGAGTTCTTGCTCGGCCTCGAAGTGGATCCCGCTCTCGTTGGTTGCGGTATCGGTATCGTTGTCAGTGCCGAGGTCGATTCCATTACCGATCCAAGTTCCATCACCGACCGCGATTTCGGTAAAGGAGTACCGAACGTTGTCAGTCGGAGTACCGCCGCTCGTGTAAACACCCTCGATGACGGAGAGCGCATCGTTCGAGTAGGGATAGGACGGATTATCGAACCGGCCACGCGTCCATTCACTTCCATCAGCATCTAACGTAACTAGATACGTGTCTGCGTCTAGTCCATCATCAGGACCAATCTCGAAGGTATCTCCCACTTGCAGGTGAGAGACGTCCCGCTCAGCGACGACATCCGTACTGGTGGCATCACGGAGCCGGCACGTGGTGAACCCGTCGCTGTTTTGCGAGATCGTCAGTCGAACACTCTCCATTTCCTGCTTGGCCTCGAAGTGAATCCCGCTCTCGTTGCTTGTGGAATCCGCGCTGGTATCGGTTCCAAGGTCGATTGGACCATCGCCGCTGCCGCCACCGTTGTCATCCTCATAATCGAAGTAGAACGTCGGGAAGTCGGCGGGCGTCAGCGAGGCGTCGACACCGGCCTGGCTGGCCGATATGGTCGTATTGGAGTAACTCGATCCGTCGGCCGTGTTGAGTGTGCCGTCGGTCCCCATCCGAAACGCTACGTCGGCGTTACTGTCGACCTGGTTGCCGCCGTTGAGAGTGACGGTACCAGGTTGCGACTCAGAGTGTCCGACTGAAAACGTCTCATTACCGCCGCTCTCGTCAAGGATGTAACAGTCCTCGTATGTCGAGACGGGGTTCGCACGAGAGTCGACGCGGATCGGCGTCGAGTTACCCGATTTGAAGTGAAAGACGGTATTGTATAGCCGGCCGCCTTCGGCCGGGATGCCGTCCTTGCCCGACCAATGCATAAAGCCCGCACTCCCCCAGTCGTCGCCCTCGAGAACGCACGTCAACCCGACGACTTTGTCGAACCCGAGTCCATCGTTCCCGAGCGCGCGGCCGGGCTCGCCGACTTCCTCGTGAGGGAAGTCCGTGTTGATCTCCGAATGCCCGCCGACGATACTGTCGTTTTCGCCGATCCGCATATTCGTGCGGGCGTTGTTGAGTGCCTCGCAATTCCACAATAGGTTGTGCCCCGGTGAATTGCGGACGTAGTACCCGTTATCGTGGAAGCCTTCGACGTAACAATCCTTCCAGACGTTCTTCCCCTCGTGACTCGGGTCGGCGCCGGCGGGGATTGCATAGTCGCCGCTGGAGTTGAGATCCTCGATGCACCCGTCAGGGAGTGACAGCCGCTCGATCAGCCCTTTGCCCTCCGGACCCATCTGTGCGAGGAAGTTGTGCCGATTGCCCCCGCCGGTCGCGACACGCTCTCGCTCCCCTCGAAGGGTTATGTCCCGAACGTGGAGGCGATCGCTGATACCATACGAGCGCAGCAACGAGACGTCAGACGTCTCGCTAATGTCGAACGTGATACCCTCGAGCACGAGCTCGTCGGGGCTCATTTCCCAACAGGTCCCCGTCATAGTCAGATAGACAGTCGGCGGGTCATCGGGATCGCCGATTAACCCGACGAGAGACGCGCTCGAGGGCGAGGTCTGCATTTCGTACTCGCCGCCGCTGCCGAGGTCGACGATAGCACGGCCCGAGGCGTTGTTGATTGCATTCGTGAGGTCGCCGCTTCGGCCCGAGTACCCCGTGACGACCTCGGCAGTCCACTCGTCGCGAGGATCGTCGGGGGCGTCTTGCCAAATATCGTACGCCCACTGCGGGACTTCCGGCGTGAGGTTGATCTCGCCGCCAGAGCTAGTCGTAGACGCAGTCGCCTGTTCCGTCACGTGCGTGAGACCGAGTAAAGACGCTCCGATACTGGCTCCACCTACCTTCAAATAACTCCGCCGACCGAATTTGTTAGAGAGATCTTTGTTTTGCTTCTTACTACTTCGATCACTACTTCTTGTCTTTTCAGACATGCATCAATTGATGCAGAATCACTGGTAATAAGTCTTAGTCCAATAAATTGATTTCAATAACTAAAATGGAAATGAGATACTATTTTAATATACGCATATACAATCGTTGGGAAAGAAAACATTCCGAGCAGCGCTCCCGAACGGCGGTGACAAGCGATACAACGCGATCTCGATCGAACAGTCCTCGAGGCGTACGCCGATACAGTTTGAGCGGGCCAGCGCAGGGTATCTTGGGTATGACCGATTGTAGCTGGAACTAGTAGAGATACGGTTACAGTGGTTCTGGCGTTGCTGGTGGCGTACGCTTGTGTTCGCTCTGCTCGTGCATCTCGACGATGTGCTCGAGTTCGTCGGTGGAGGTGTCCGTGAGGCGAGCGGTCGCCGCGGCGGGGACACCACCATCGATGTGGAGTGCGAGGATGGCGTCGAGCGTGTCGTAGTCGACGCCGAACTCCTCCTCGTCGGTATCGTAGTCGACCATGCCGCCGGTCGGCGTCTTCTGGACGAGTGATTCGTCGACTTCGAGGTGGGCGGCGACCTGCCGAACCTGCTGTTTGTAGAGGTTCCCGAGCGGGTTACAGTCGACGCCACCGTCACCGAATTTCGTCACGTAGCCGGTACCGAGTTCGGCGCGGTTCCCCGTTCCGAGAACGAGTTTGTTCTCGTAGTTCGCGACGAGGTAGTTCAGTATCATCCGGACTCGAGCGCTCGTATTCCCGACGTATCGCCCTTCCCAGCGCCCCTCTGAGTCGTCGTCCGGCTCCGCGTCGTATGTCTCGAGAATCTCGTCGACGATGCTGTCGATCTCGAGAACGTCGTACGTGATGCCGAGCTCGCGGGCGACCCGTTCGGCGTCGCTCATGTTCGCGTCCTCGTTGACCTCTTTTGGAAGGAGGAGGCCGTGGACCGCGTCCGCACCGAGGGCTTCGACCGCGAGGTGTGCGGTCGCCGTGCTGTCGATGCCGCCCGAAAGCGCGATGAGCGCGCCGTCGACATCGGCTGCGTCGACTTGTGCGGCGATGAAATCGGTGAGATGGGCGACACGTGCCTCGAGTTCGTTCTCGGAGAATCGGAGGTCGAGCGGCTCGATCTCGGATTGGGTTTGCTCGTAGAGGTTCGCCATGATGGCCAGATCGTCACATCTTGAGACGGAAAAGCGATTCGAAGGAGCCACGTTGAGTCGGCGAGTTCGCTACTACCGATGGTCATCATGCAACATATTCAAGTGTGTTAAGCAGGTGGACGTGATAAGAATAGGTGCGAACTCGGTCCAGAGAATTCGCCTGTATCGCTTTTCCCGTCCGAATTCGGACGGACGACAACGAGCCGGTGCTGAATGCAGCGAACTACAGAGTTGATGCTGCGCAAAGGCGAAAATACAGCAGCGACACCGCAGGCGCATCACGCACTTAATCGACCGAATCCCATCCCCAGCGCGATGGCTACCATTATCAAACAGACTGGCGTCTGGCGAGCGGAAGGAATTGACTCGAGTCCGACTGAACGACAGCCCAAACGGGAACAGGAAGGGGTGACAGATGGACGACAGTGACGACTCCGGCGGGCTGACGGAGGGGCTCCAGATGGATCTGTTCCACCCGGATTCCGAACGCGATCCCGGTGACAAGAACGTCCAGAAGTGGGGATTCGACGTGCACCCAGTCGTCTTCCCGGTTGCACTCTTGCTGGTCGCCGTGTTCGTCGCCGCGACCGTCCTCCTCGGCGAACAGACGGCCGCGGTGTACTCGGGCGTTCGAAGCTTCTTCGAGGGGAACTTCGGCTGGTTCTACCTCCTCTCGGTGAACTTCTTCATCGCCGTCCTCCTGTTTTTCGCGTTCAGCAAGTACGGGAAGATCCGAATCGGCGGCGTCGAGGCCGAAAAGGAGTTCAGTGACTTCGCGTGGATGGCGATGCTGTTCAGCGCGGGCATGGGTATCGGGCTGATGTTCTACAGCGTCTCGGAACCGATGGTCTACTATTCCAACGTTCCTGGGTTCTTCGACGCCGAATCGGGAACGGGGATGGCGAGCGTCGCAGCCTTAACGCAGACGTTCTTCCACTGGGGGATTCACCCGTGGGGAATCTACGGACTGGTTGGGCTCGGCCTGGCGTTCTTCTCGTTCAACCGCGGCCTCCCGCTTACCTTCCGGTCGATATTCTGGCCGCTACTCGGCGAGCGCATCTACGGCTGGCCGGGACATCTCATCGACCTCGTAACCGTGTTCGCGACGCTGTTCGGCCTCGCGACATCACTCGGTCTCGGCGTCAAACAGATCAACACCGGGCTCTCGTACATCCTCGGTGACGTCCTGGGCGTCGTAAGCGTCCCGACGGGAACGATCCCACAGATAGTGCTCATCGCCGTCATCACCGCCATCGCGACGGCCTCCGTCGCCGCCGGCCTGGAAGGCGGCGTCAAGCGCCTGAGCACGCTGAACGTCTACCTGATGGTCGCCCTGTTCGGATTCGTCGTCCTCGTCGGGCCGACCGTCTTCATCTTCGGCGCCTGGGTGCAGGGGCTCGGGTCGTACTTCACCAACCTCCCGTCGCTGGCGTTTTTCACCGGTGCCCTTAGTGACGGGTCGTCGACGGTCAACGACTGGACGGTGTTCTACTGGGCGTGGTGGATCGCCTGGTCGCCGTTCGTCGGGACGTTCATCGCGCGCATCTCGAAGGGACGGACCATCAAGGAGTTCGTCGTCGGCGTCCTCGTCATTCCGTCGCTGTTCTCGACGGTCTGGCTCGCTGCCTTCGGGGGGAGTGCACTGTTCAACTCGTTACAGGGTAACGGTGCGGTCCTCACAGCCCACGAACAAGCTGGCCAGACGGTCGCAATGTTCGCCCTGCTGGATCAGTTTCCGCTCGGTGCCGTCTCCGGGCTACTGGCCATCCTGCTCGTGGCCATGTTCTTCGTCACGTCCTCGGACTCCGGCTCGCTGGTCATCGACCACTTGACCTCCGGCGGCAAACACGACGTGCCGAAGACCCAGCGTATCTTCTGGGCGGTCACCGAGGGCGTCGTCGCCGCCCTGTTGCTGTACGGCGGGGGTCTCAACGCTCTCCAGACCGCAGCAATCGCGACCGGGTTCCCGTTCTCACTCGTCCTCGTCGTAATGTGTTATACGGTGTATCTCGGGCTGCAACAGGAGTACGAAGTTCTCCAGTCCGAGGAGTTCGCCGAGCGCGTACAGGACATCCCGGACGAGGACGTTGCCATCGACAGATCCCGGTCCGAAGTCGTGACCGACATTCGAGAAACCCCCGAGAGTACAGACGACTGACCGCGATTTCACGGCGGTCCTTGAGGCGTCCGCCGTTGCCAGCACGAAAACGGATCGCGGAATGCATAGAGTAGTGGTAGCGCGATTTCTTTATTCAGAAACGTGGTTGAAACTGAAGTAGACGAATCGGTAAGTACGTGAGCGAACTAATCACTATGACAATTCGGGTCATCAATTGGACACTCAGCTTTATGCACATAAAATGACGCTCTCTGGTCGCGTACTTTGGCTATGACACTTACACAGCCGTCTCTATCTTTTGTATCGAAGCTATTCCATTCTCCATCTTCATGACGTGCCATTACCGTTAAGGGTGCATCCGGCCAGACGCAATCAACGACAATCCAATCAGGGTCAACCGTCAGTTCACGGGTCTCAGTATGAACCACTTCATCGGTATCAGTTCGTTCTATCCGTAACTCCGCTGGTACGGGGGTAGATTGTGGATTTACGAAACTTAGATCCTGCATCGTTGCATATCCCTCATTGCCATTAGATGAACAGCCCGCCAATAGACCGATTCCCCCACCCACAATAGCACGAAGAACCTGTCGTCGCTTCATATTGATGTATCCTGAATGGATGGAAAATAAACCTTTTCTGAATTTCCTTTCGACTATTACAACGAGGCCTCATAGTAACCGAGCTGTGTGTTGCCTGTACTGAGCGGTAACTATACATGCTTGCTGAACAAGGACTCGCAGAAATAGCCAATGCTGATGGCTCAAAATTCCACCTACTAGGCATCTCACCGAGCCCCTTATACCAGTTCACTCACATCATCATATAATGGGAAACGAGGCATCAGAAGCGGTAATACTGCTGGTAGAAGATCACCCGGGTGATGTTCGTCTCATCGAAGAAGCCTTCTCGGATGGCAATGTCACAAACACACTCCACACCGTCACTGATGGCCAAGCAGCACTCGACTTCATTTATCAACGTGAAGAGTACGAGGACGCGCCACGACCGGACATTGTACTACTCGACCTGAAGCTACCGAAAGTAGATGGTGAAGACGTTCTACATGAAATTAAACATCATCCCGAACTGAATTCTGTCCCAGTGATTGTCCTCACCGGTGTGGACGACGATCTGATTGAAGCCCGTGATCTCGACCATGATGCAGACGAAGATGCAATCCTTGAAAAACCAGTTGACCCCGGCGAGTTTGTTGAGGTAATTCAATCGTTCAAGCAGTTCCGGTTAGCAGTTATGCGAGACGACTGATGCGGACAGCTTCTACCGTAACTGCTTGCCCTATACTGAACGACAACTACAGGTGCGAATTTATTGTGCATTACCGCGTAGTATTTGGAACCCTCTTTTCTGTCGCTTTATGCCGATGGCTCCAGCGACAACCGCGATAACGACACAGCTACCAACGATGGCATTGAGCAGTCCGCTTTCAGGAAGGTAGCCGTTCGCCATACCAAGTTCAAGACTCCCCCCTCCGAACACGGCTGCAAACGCGAACGCCATGTAGTCGAATTCGTGTGCTTGGGCGTAGTGTAGTACGAACGCGACTGTACCGGTGGCACTCAACAGCGCCGTGAGCGAAATCCAAATGAGAGCAGAATCTACCATTAATTTCATGACTGTCACTATCTTCTATTTATAAAGTCTTTTGGAGAGCGCGATATGCACGCCCTGTACTAAGCGGTAACTACGGATGCGAACTAAACAGTGTGTTGAATACACAGCGCAAGTTCGGCGCGAAATCCCTCGAGATAGAGGTAGTTCGGGTCGCTTCGTAACGGATGACGAATTCATTTCGTACGGACGATGAGTTTGGCGGGTCGGCATCGTTTATCTCAGCTATTCTGTATGAGGGTCGGGCCCCGGCTATATATTGTTGGCGCGAGTACCATCTACATGGCTCATGCCCCAGAACTCCCGGAAAAGTACGTTTGCATAGCCTGCCAGACGATGCACGCCGGCACGGTCTCCGTACGAACCGATAGCGGTCACCAGTACGAGGCACCTGCGAAGTGTGGCTGCTGCGGCGAAACGGAACTGATACCTGAAAAAGACTGGCCGCACTTCACGCAGTAACGATTCGATCCATTTCCTCATGACCTACATCAGATAGGCCGTTGGTCTTGCTGATAACGTTATCATCTGTACTTACCGTGAATTTCACGCTCAATTCTGAACAAAGAAGCCGTACTACAAACGACTGTTCGCCTTCATGTTACGCGCTACGCGGACGCCCTGGCAACGAACTCGGCAACGATTCTGTTTTCGGCCCGCTGAAGCAGCTTACTCATCGACGATTTGTTGATGTCAAACACTTCTGCCAATTCGGTGAGCGTGCAGCGTCGGGTCGCCTCGTAGTACCCACGTTCGACCGCTTCAGTAACCACCTGCCACTGGCGCTCCGTAAGCACCTCACTTGGGTTGTATGAGTGGGTTAGTGAGATGACCTCATACGGGATGCCGACTTCTGTTATTTCATCCAAATACTCCGATAACTGCTCTTGTGAAGCCGTTAACTGGGCCGAATACCACCCGTTTTGAAGGCTAACGGGATACTGTGGAACAGTCCCCGACGATATGAGTGCTCCGTATGACTCCGTCATCCGACTCGTGAACTGGAATACCGCCATTTGATCATCCGCATGGAGTAGTTCGCACGACTCGACCTCGGATTCTTCTTCGATTGTTCTCATAAGCCTCCCGTCATCCGATGTTCGTACTTCGACAATCCCGAGCAAGCCCTCATTGATTGGAATCGTCGCTGAGACGTTGAACAGTGTCTCCGGAAACTCTGTTGAGAGAGCAGCCAACCAATCCTCAACCTCCGCTGCGTCGATCTTTAGCTGTAGTTGGGCCATCTTGCTGAACTTGGATTGCGTAGTACTTAAACACGGAAACCGGTTTCCAGCCGAGACTACGACGATCGCCCGGCAAATACGCATACCGCGATGAAACCACACAAACCCGTGACGATACCGACCGAGAGGCGACAATGAGCGTTGAAACCACTGTTGACGGAACGACTGTACTCATAACGGGGGCATCGAGTGGAATCGGAGAAGTCGTCGCCAAACGATTCGCCGCTGATGGAGCAAACATTGTAATCTGCTCTCGTACCCAGAAAAATGTCGATCGCGTTGCCGAACAGATACGAGACGCAGGGGGAAATGCACTCGCTGTTGAGTGTGACGTGACCGATCGTGCGGCCGTTGAACGACTTATCACCGCCACAGTCGAAGAATTCGGTACCGTAGATACACTCATCAACAACGCGGGTACGAGGGCCATGTCCGACTTCGATACCATCTCGGAGGAGGAGTGGAAGACTGTCATTGATGTCAACCTCCATGGGACGTATCACTGTACGCAAGCTGCTGGCAAACATCTAAAGGAGGCCAGTGGAACCGTGATCAACTTCGGTCTTTCCAGCGCCGCAAATCAGCGCGGGACACCATCTCTAAGCCATTATAGCGCCGCGAAGGCTGCCGTGATCAATCTCACAACGACACTCGCATACGAGTGGGCAGACGACAATGTCAGAGTCAATTGTATCGCGCCAGGTTTCGTTGCGACTCCAGCTGTCGAAACCGGGTTCGGTATCTCCGCAGCGGAGATCGACCGTACTGAAGTTACGCGGTCCATCGCGCTTCCTGAAGAGATCGCCGATACCGCGGTATTTCTCGCAAGTCCTGCATCATCTCATATCGTTGGTGAGACAATCACTGTCGATGGCGTTCCTCGAATTGAGGAGACGCCTGAACTCTGATTACAGCTACCCGCAATTACTGGTAACACCCACCCCAAAGATTCTCCGACAAAATATCCTCGAGGAGAAATCTCAACGCTTGGGTTCCTCCGCCTGAAAGAGGAGGATGTTAATCGACGTGCTTTGATAAGAGAGAAAGAATGATGGAAATGCCATCAACACACCTGATTCGGACATCCCTATCAAAGTAAGAAAGTCACTCCTTCTCAGCGGGGGGTACCACGAACGTCGAGCGGGACGCGTTCCTGATACTCGAAGTAGTACTGCTCTTCGAGCATATTACCGACGCCGAACTCCAGCGTACTTTTGCCCCCGTCCATAGACGGTTTCTAGACGCACCTGTTTACTTCTAGAAGGCGACACTCAAAGCGGTCAGTCGTCGGTGACGGTAACTGGTTCCGGCTGCGGCTCACTGGGTTTGAGGTGGGCACGGATTGTCGGCGTGGCGAGGTAGCAGCCATACGCTAAGGCGAGGCCAACGACAAGATCCGTGAGCCAGTGGATGCCAAGATATAGCGTGGAGGCGAGGATGGTACCGGTGACCGCCCAACTGAGCCGTCTGTAGCCACTAGGTGCGTAGAGGGCTGCAGTCCCGGCGAGGCCAGCGTGCAAGCTCGGGAATGCCTTTTGGAGGGTGTCGACATTTTTCATGAATGTCTGAATCGGGCCAGTGGATTCATACAGTACCGGCTCAACGCCTTGCAGATAGTATCCGGTGACACCGACGGGCACGAAGTAGAAGAATGGCATGGACACAAGAAGGACAGCCGTGTACGTGGTGACGTAATCAAGTGCCCGGGTGCGGCCGTGGTGATATTTCAAGCTAATGTACGTAGCGAGAAGCAGTGTGGGGTACACAAGAAGATAGACGATGACAAACAGTGTAGTTAGAATAAGGTTTGGGTCAGGCTGGAGTACTGCAACGACATTTCCCTCAAGGGCATACATGTGGTCTGTGTGGAGCGGATACGGTGACTGTTCGGATGCCATGCCGACGATACTCGAAACGACTAGGACCATCGCAATGTAACAGACGTCGCGGAGGTCAAGTGGAGAGCGCATTAATCTGTGAGTTGAAAATCATTTTTTAAATACTTGTTGGTTATAGAATGGTTTTATATACCATACGTATCACTCCCGTATTGTGCGAGCGCAGTCTAGTTTAACACTACCTCGTACTGGTTACACTAATTGAACTCGGTGAACGAACCAGTGAATACCGCGTCGCTGAACAGAAATTTGTCACTTATCATTCAATCAACTTTGCATAGAGTGTTCGGTAGACACTCACCAAAAGCCAGCGGTCGTACCGACCACGATAGTCCTAAGCAGAAAGACTACTACTAGGACTAAGACTAGTACGGGTACCGACAATCACCCGAGTTAACGCCTGGCCCCGAGGATTCTGTAGCTAGCGGCTTAACACGCAGAAATTCGGATGCTTATGGTAATCACCAAATATATTTTCTACTATAATCTTATGAAAAATTAAAATACATTCATTTGCATCATACTAATTGTATCGGAGTGCGGTCTAAATAGAACCCATGACTGAAGAAAAATCGAACTCCATGACGAGGCGAACGGTATTGCGAAGTACCGCGGCTGCTGGCGTTGCGGGTGCGATCGGGACGAGCGCCATCGGGAGCGTCGCCGGCGAAGAAGTGGAAGACGAAACCGAGGTCAAAGAAGCAATCGAAGAGCACGCCGGCGAGATACTCAAGCAACTGGCCGAAGGCGGCGTGTTGTCTTCGGCATCCGCCGATGAACTGCCCACTGACGCAGTCACGACGGACTTCGATGATGAAGGCGTCGAACGAGTGGCCAACGACGGCGACAGTGCGTATATCGTTCGCAAAGAAACCGACGATGGGTTGCTTGCCCTATTCGTAGACACCGACGGGACCGAATCCATCGCGGCGTTTAGAAATGACGCCGAGTCGGATATCTCTCGAGATGGAGGCCACATCGATACCTTCAGCGAACCCGGCAGCAGGGACGTAGAGCCCCAGAGCTGTGAACAAACGGATGCCTGCCCCGGACAACCAGGTGTCCCCGGGTACGGGTTCTATGCCGGTGGATACATGCTCTTCTGTTGCTGAACAGCCGGAAGACGATTGGCGAAGGGGGACCGAGGCCGGTGTGCGGAATCCACAGTTGATGACCGTCGGTCTCCCGATCTGTTTTTTGTGTGCGTTCCGCCGGTCCCTTCGAAGCCAAGGTCGTTTACAAAGATCCCGAACCTTCTGGCTGTATCACCAGGAGAGAGTTGCTAGTGCTGTCTGTTCGATGGACTGGGGACGTGAGAGAGCGCGAGCAGGAACGCGACCGCCGAAACGAGCAGCAGCGCCAACCCGAAAACCGACGAGACGGTGATCGGAATCCGGGCTGCGACGATCGCCGTTCCGATCCCGACGAATCCAACGAGCGCGCTCGTTGCCGCCCCGACCAGTTCGACCGATGCCGTATTGGCAGCCGTTCCGACCTCGTTACCGAGTCCGATCGCGCGCTCCGAGACATCCCACGTCAGGACGACCAACGTCACCGCGGTCGCCGACCGCCAGACCGTCGGCTCGGCGATGACGGCGTTCGCGAGCACGCCGGCGAGTACCAGCGATAACCCGGTTAGGACGGCCGTCCGTGCCGCCGTCCCGGACAGGAAATAGACGCCGATCGCCAGCGCGACGAGCCCGACGCCACACGAGAGGAACGCGATCAGTAGCACGGTCGGCAACCCGAACGCCAGCGCGGCGACGAACGTCGACATCGCAACGGCGAGCCCTGCGACCGATAGACTCCGACCGACGAACTGGCGGCCTCGTCGACTGGCCACGACACCGATCGAAAGGAGGACGAGACCGATCGTCTCGAGGGCCAATGGCGCGGTCTGTAGCGATCCCGCGGATCCGACAACACACGCGCTGATGCCCATGGCGAGCGCGAGGACACCGCTAAGGGTCGGCGGTTGCTGGCTCGCCAGGCGATCTGGAAGGCTCTGGCCGTTCATTTCCGCACCCCGCGTTGTATCGCCGTCTCGAGAGGTGTTTCGGGGTCCCAGTCGACGACGGTCACGTCCGACCGGCGGAGCGCGTCAATCCGATTCTGGCGCTCGAGTCGAGCTATCGATCGGCCGACCGAGTCCGTCGCGGTCACGTCCGGTGAGAGAACAGTGATTCGCCGGCCCGCTCCTCGTAGCGTTCGCGCGGTTTCGACCGACTCTCCATCGAGTAACGGAGAAACGTAGACGAGGTCCGTGCCGCGATCGAGCCGTGACCGGAGGATCGTGGCGTGTCCATCCTCGTCCTCGTTTTCGTCCCTTCGACGTACTCCTTCAGGTGGTGTGAGCGGGAGTGCTTCGGAATCAGCGAGCGTTCGCCGGATGGTCGCCGCGTGGTGGTCGCCGGACTGTGGTGCGAGCCAGGTTACGTCGGAGCCGAGGATTCCGAGGCCGATCCGTCCGTTCGTCTCCGCGACGGCCTCGAGCAGTTCGCACACAATAGTCCGTTCGTAAAACACGGCGTGGGGTTTGTCCCGACCGGCGGACCGATAGCAACAGGCCCGTGCGTCGAGGCAGAGAGCTACTTCCCGGAGCCGGTCCTCGTGGAAGGTGACG
The DNA here is from genome assembly GCF_000517625.1 of Halostagnicola larsenii XH-48. Lineage (GTDB taxonomy): Archaea > Halobacteriota > Halobacteria > Halobacteriales > Natrialbaceae > Halostagnicola > Halostagnicola larsenii. The sequence goes on from NZ_CP007059.1 coordinate 67,461, forward strand.
GTCGTCAGTTCTCGCTCTCGAGCGTAGCGGTTCCAATCGATACGCCCCGGTGGGTCGCCGGGGCGATAGGCGCGAATCCGCGAGAATTCGATCCCGCTTTCGCCCAGGATCGTGTTCGAGCCCCCCGTGTGTCGCGGCGATCGGGAGAACGGAAGGGTCCGTATGGGGGAGCGACAGGAGAGCTCCGTCGTCTCCGGAGCGGTGGTCTCGACGACGCTGCTGGCACTCGCGTTCCTGCAAACGACCGAGGCCGACTCGAAGCGGTGGACGCCGTGCGTTGGGACGACTGTGTAGGAGAAGGACGTTTCCCGACGAGGGCCGAGCACCGTCGCGTGCCGGGCCGATCCCGCTACGACCGGAAGCATCGGTGCGACGCCGTCCGTGATTCTGACGTCGAAGGACGTTCGATCGCTCGGATTCCGAACCGTGACCGTGACGTCGACTTCTTGGCCGTGGTCGGGATCGGTCTCGCTGAGCGAGCGTTCGATCTCGATCGCTGGATTGGGTGTCGAAGTCGCGTGCGAGTAGCCCGCCAGGACGAGGGGCGGGATCGCACTCAGTAGCAGTATCGGCTCTTCGAACAGGACGCCGGTCGCGCTCGTAAGCATCGCGGCGGCAAGCGCGACGTTCCACCGCGTTGCGGATCGAGACTTCATCGTCGATCACTGCTCTTCTCGCTTCGGGTCAGGATCGCCCTCGCCGTCCGCCGAGCACCGTGGTGAAAGCGGAGCCGGATTCGGACTCGCTGGAGACGCGACAGCTCCGAGTCGGGGCAGAGAAACGCCGCGGCAATCGAATCGTCCGTCCACGTGCCCCGATCGATCCGTTCCCGGGCGACGGCCGCCGAGCAGCCGTCCGTTCGGACGATGGACCTCATCGCCGCCCGTTGAAACTGATTTCGGATACGCTGGCGTTGGGCCGATGAAGGCGGTAGCGACCACCAGCGGCGATCGAGTATCCGTTCGAGCTCGTGACCGGGAGGCGACTTCGACGCAACCCGCTCGGGCCGCTTCGTCGTTTCACCGCTCGTTTCTCCCGCGAGGAATTCGAATGAAGCGACAAAGGAAGCCAGCACGAACGCAACGGTGAAGAAAGCGACTAGGAGCGCGTCGTCGGCCCACGGCCACCCGGCCGCCTCTTCGAGTGCCGGACTTACCAGAACGACGAGTCCAGTGACGAGCGAGAGTACACCTGCCACTAATAGCACCAGACGAGCACTCGTCGTCACTTTCGTCATTCTATATCATCTTCGAGCTGATCCAAGGCGCGGTTTGCTCGTCGGCGATGCTCGGGTGTTTCGGCGTTTTCTCCGTACTGTACGTCTCGAAAGGTACTCGTCAGGTCGTCCACGGCATCGGCGTCGAGTCCGTCGTCGATAGCCTCCTCGGCCCACTCCATCGGCGTTCTGGCGGTCGGACGTTCCAGGTCGACACTCGCCGTCATTTTGGCCCACGCTTCGGCGACGCCGGGGTCGGGTTCGGCGGGCGGCCAGGTTTCGCTCGTCGACGGTCGAGAAGTCGACCCCTCCGACTGGGGCTGATCGAGTAGGTGGGAAAGGACCGCTCCCGTCGGCGAGTACGCGAACCGACGGCTGGCAAGGTAGAAGGCCCCAATGACGAAACCAACTACAAGAAGGGGAACGACGAACGGGAGTAGCCCGCCCGAAACGCCGGACGCGCCACCGAGACCGATCTGCTCGAGTTCAACGCCGAAAACGAATTCGACGAATGCGGACACGAATAGCAACATAATAGCCATGAACGAGAGTCCGCTTGCGCCGGCGTCGGTGTTGACCGACACATCGTATGGTGACGAAATCGCTGTCGAGTCGAGTACGGGGGCGGCAGTCGCAAGAACGAGGATCGCAAAGAGGGTGGTGATAAGCGGAAGAAGCCGAGCCCGACGCATTACTCCAACTTCTTGTTATATGGATAAAAATCTATTGTATGTGTTTACAGTAGTGTTCAGATAAGGTAACCGGCATTGCAGCCTCAGGCGTTCTGTTCTCTGGGTGCAGTAGTGTTACTACTACACAACCAGAAATCCGCAGGGACTCAGAAACTACGTGCGAGATGCAGAGAGAGGGTCCAGCGCAAGCCATTCGTATGGATATAACTGCTCCGGGTTCCAACACTGTTCAGATGGCCGATAAGGATCTGATAGACGTGACCGAACCTGAAGCCGATGGCGCCTCTCCACCCCAAACACCGGAGGGGTATACCGATCCGTATCGGTTCGAGTATCCTAAACTGCTGCTCTTCGTGAGTGCGTCGGTGCTTATGATCGGCTCCGTCATCGTCTATGGCTGGCTATTGCTCCAATTGCAGGGACCGGAGATTCTGCCCGTGGTGTTCGAAACCGGTGCCGAGGAAGAGATCACGATCATTTTCACTCCCGGCGAGACGGCAGGCCCCTTTCTATTCGGGTTCTTGACCGTCGCAATCGTTCACGAGTTGCTCCACGGCGTGGTCTACCAGCGGTACGGGTACGAGGTGAGTTATGGCGTTTACTGGAGGATGGGGGCGGTGTACGCGGTGGTGTTCCACCAGTTTCAGTCCCGGAAGGACAACCTCCGAGTGGGGATTGCACCGCTGGTTGTCATCACAGGTATCTGTCTCCCGTTACTCGCCGTCCCTCATCCGGTAATCGCCACGACAGCGTTTTTTGTTCTTACGCTGAACACTGCAGGGGCAGTAGGAGATATCTATGCGCTCTGGCGACTCTATCGGATGCCATCTGGAACGCTATTATACGATGCTACTATCCAACATATGTACGTGTTCGAACCAGAATGATGGCTACGGCGATGAAATCCGAGTCCTTTTGCACCGCTTCCCAACCGACGAAGCCGCGGTCAACACAGAGACTGCAGTCATCTACTTCCGGGCCTGTGCTCGTCGCAACTGATAAAGGGACACCTGAGTATGTTCAACAGAACAATGGCGTCCAGCACTGATTCCTCGACGGCGGTCGACGACGAGGTCTGCCAGCTGTACGAGCGGTATCAGGCGGCCGAGAGCGACGCCGAGCGTCGAGAAATCGCTCTCGAGATGGGGAAGCTTGACGGACGACGCCACTCGGAGATCTACGCAGCACTCGAGAACGAGTGAGCACTCCCTGTTTTGGGAACCGTGTGCGGAGGTTCGTGACTGGCGACCGGACACTCGTTGACCGAGGTTTCCCGTCAGTTGAGTTCATTTGGCCTCAAGGTCGCGAGCGTCAAGTTCACCGTCGAGATACTGCTTCCCGTCACGGGTGATGTCGTAGACGCCGTTCTCGAGGTGGACGAGCAGCCCATAGGTAACGAGTTTCTTGCACCGCTGGTTAATATGCTGCCGAGAGAAGCGAACGCAGCCACTATCTGCCATTTCCTTCGGCGTATCAGGGCCGCGTTCGGAGAGATGCTCAAGGATCCTGTCATCGGCGCGTGACATCCAGTCATCGTCGAAACGAATATTCAACGCTGATTGCGTCACGGTTATTGTAGCCGCGCTAGGTCAACTAGAGAAGCTAGTAAACGACTCTATCAGTTCTGTCTCGTGGATTCTTGTATGTCACCTATTTCCACATCGTCCAATCGGTAATCAAACGCTCGAAGTGTATAACCGCGCTCCCGACGTGTCGACCCGCCAGAGAGTCATGAGTCTGTTCGTGCTCGCCGTAGTCACGTATCTCTCGTTCATCGCGGTCGGGTATCCACTCGTTGGCGTCGCTGCGTACCTCGTTTGCTGTCTCGCCGGTCTTGCCTACCACGGCTCGCGCGACCGACCGTTGTTCGACGAACGTGATCAGACGCTCAGAGGCACCGCCTCTCGCCGGACCCTCGATATCATCGGCACTGTTGCCGTGATTGCCTCTCCCGCAGGCTTCGTCTACTACACAGTGATTGCCCCGAGCGCTAGTACGCCGTCGTGGTTGTCCTGGCTCGGCATCTCCCTCTTCTTGCTCTACGTGTTCTACGGCGTCGTCCGGCTGTACACTCGCTACGAACGATGAAGACGGCACTCCGGACGTATCGGGAGGAAGCCGGATTGAGCCAGGGTGCCCTCGCCGATCGCGTCGGTGTCACCCGCCAAACGATCAACGCCATCGAACGCGACCGCTACGATCCGTCCCTCGAATTGGCGTTCAAACTCGCTCGCTACTTCGAGACTCGCATCGAGGACCTCTTTGACCCCGAGCTGGACGAAGCGTGAAAATACAAAAGACCACACACAAAACCGGCCGGTTGCACGCACTCAGAAATCGATCCGCGTTTTTGGGCATCGGGGTAGGGAGTGGCGGTCGGGGACGTTCACGACGACCTCCACGCGCTTGCCGACGAGAACGTGGTCCGGTTCGAGCGCGAAGGGCGGCGTATGCGCCCGATCGTTCCGTACGATCACGTCGAGATCGAGGTCTCGCTGCCACCAGAGGTCGGCTAGGTAGATTTGTCATGCATAGTCTTGTGCGAAATTTAGACCATGAATTGATTTCATACCCATCATGCATGAGAAAGGCACCTGCCCGACTTCAGTTTCCGTGTACGTGCGTGAAACTGAGAGGCGGATCCACGGAGTTAAAACGTATCAAACGAGGTGATCACGTCACCTGTCGAGTACGTATCGACCAAATCCTGTTCATTGAAGTCAGAATCGTCGCTCCAGATGGCCCCATCGCTGGCAATCGCACACGCGAGGTACAGCACGTCGTCGGGGTCGGTGTCTCCGATTGCTTCGTCTGCCCTCTCGATAGCCGGATAAAAGTCGTCCGCAGGAACGACCTCAATGTACTGGAACAGGAGCTCGATGAATTGTGTCACTCGATCTGGTTCCATTCCCGACTTTTCCACGATCAGATCTTCGTAGTTCTCGACTTCGTCGTGGACAAACGCAGGCGTCAAGAGATCTGGTTCGAGTGTAACGATGAGCTCCCGCGTCTTCGAATCAGCGATGAGTGCAGAGATGACGACGTTGGCGTCGATGACCAGCTTCATTCGTCGCGTTTACGCCGACTCTTCTTCGACGCGCTTGCGTCCACGTTCGTTGATTCTATCGGCGATTTCCTGAACGTCGCGCTCGGTGAGTTCGCTCTCACTGGTGAGTTCGTCCATCATTTCGAGCGCCTCGATCTTCTCCTGGATGGCCTGTCGCGTGACCTCGCTCCAGTTGATTTCTGGGTGTTTTTCCATTTGCGCTTTGAGGTCGTTATCCACGTTGACCGTGATACTGGGCATACAGGAACCTATGGGCACACAGAATACTGTGTCTTTCGGTATGTCCAATGTTGAACGCTTCGAGTTCACCGCACTAGATGGACGGTAGAGTTCGAGTCGAGAGGGTTACAAAGTTCCAAACTCCACTGGCTCAACACCGAAATCGAGGTCTTCTGAATATCGCCACGTCTCTGGGAGTGCGATAATAATTCACCAGTATAGTTGGCCTGAATGTGGATGAGAGTTAGCAGTGTGTACGTTTGACAAGAATGTATTTACCGTCAGGTAACTATTATATTAATATGAATAGACGGCAATTCCTTTGAATCTCTGTTTGCAGTGTAGTTGTTTCGACAGCAGGCTGCCAGAATCTGGTTTCTAACGAGACAAAATATGCGACAATGCAACGACTTGTTTTACATAATACCCCTGGTGGTGATCCCGTGACTACAGAGCTTAAAATTGAACGGACTGATACTGACGAAGTAGTTCATGAGGACTCATACGATCTTGATGAAGGATTTGACGAGATTGTTGTTGAGTGTGTTTGGCCAGACGAACAGCGATCAAGAATATCGGTATAGCTGCCACGGCAGCTACTCTCTTTGGCCACTCCGCTACGGCATCAGATAGCGATGTTGAGCCAATGTCTGATCGATTACCATATAATCATACGCATAGTGTGTTCAGAAAAACAGTAGATGCTCATGGTCTCAGTGGCCTTGACTTCGGTGAATCTACAGCTGTTGGAATTAGATGGCTAGGCTCCTACTCTACACATAACAGTGTGACACACCAGTTTGTGGGGTCTTGTTTGGATGTTCTTTCTCGAAAACCAGACAATTACTCTGACTGGGAGCTACTACCGCAAATCTCTGAATATAAATTAGAGATGGTAGATGATTCACCAATCAATAGCTCGCTTTGGACGCCTAGCCAGAATGATCGCCGATCGGTCGCTGCAGTTCAAAATGCTGCCGATTCAGCAACTTGCCAGGATGGACACGAGGAGATGCGCCGCTCGGCCGCGAACGCGCTTCCGACGCGGTTAGCAGCGAAACTCTGGAAGGCTCGAGTCGACGACAGCGTCGGTGACGATCCCTGGAAAACCGGCTGCAAAGACGTCGCCGAGTACGTCAAAGCGAGCGACCTGAAACACTGGATCCGGCGGCAGGAAACCGGCATCAGCGAGACGTACGCGAAGAAGCTGGTCTCGCGGACGATCGATGCCGCGCTGGACCTGTCGAAGAATCGACTGGCTGTTCGCAAACGAACGGAGCGAAAGAATGGCCTCGAGTACACCGAACGCCGCCTCGTGTTGCCTGCTAATGCTGCAATTCCCGGTGAAAGTAGCTCACGGACCGAGCAAAACGGAGAACCGAAGACAGGTGGCGTCCACGGGTAGGCCTGTCTCCGACACTCGAATCCCCCTCGAGAGAGGTTCCCCTCTTCAGGGGTGATCCAGTTACGACCCGATTGCGGATGATAGCATGGGTTCGGTAGCCGATGGTCTCGTCTCTCGAGCGGTCTTCGGCGGGTACAATGAGACAGAAGCCGAAGGGGAAGCCGGAGACAACAGTTGTCTCTGGAGTCCAGAACCTTCCGTAGTTCACACCACTCTCCAATGGGGTCCGTTTCGACAGTTTCATCCAGTTCTAAAGGAAACAGCGAGAGTTCCACGGGTCAGGTGACCCGTGGGTGAATCGCGTACGCTTGCCTAATGTTCAGTCTCCTCGATGTACCGACGAACCACGTCCTCGGAAACAGCACCAGTCGTCCCAACGTAGTATCCATCCTTCCACAACCCACTTCTCCAGAAATACCGCTGTTTGATTTCTGGATGGTGTTTCAGAATCGTTCGGCCCGAGTAGCCCTTGAACTGCTTGGCAATCTCGGCAGGACTCCATTTCGGGTCAGCCTCCACGAACAAGTGAACGTGGTCAGTAGCAATCTCCATCGACACAATCTCGTGACCGAACCGCTCAGCAGTTCCTTGGAACAACTCCGCAAGTTCGTCTCGAACTAACTCCAACATCCCGTGTCGATACTTCGGACACCACACGAAATGATACTTACACAAACTAATCGAATGTGTATGACTCCTGTATTCTCCCATCCTAATCCCTACTTTTATTATCATTTGATTCGATAGTCAAGGTATGGGTATCGAAGAAGTCACGAAGACCGCACGCACCCGGCTCTGCAGAGAGTCTGGTGAGCGGTCGTGGCTCAAAGATGCCCGTTACACCGCACGAGACATCGCCAACGACACACTCCGACTCAAACGACAAGGCTACAACCGCACCGAGATTCAGAACGAAGTTGACCGCGATGACTTCCTTCGGAACAATAAGTGTGCAGTCGTCGGGAAAGCCCTGCAAGCGTGGGACTCCTACAAAGAACTCCTCAATTGGTGGTACGACCAAGACGACACCAACGTCGGGAAACCGTCGCCACCAACCACGGACAAGAAAGGAGCCTACCCGCTCGTTATGGCGCACACCGAAGGTTATCGACTCACCTACAACGATGAGGCCGACCGCATTCAGTTCCGTGTGAGTCCGAAGCCGTACAAGAAGGTGAAAGGACACCTTCGAGGACGACCGGAAGACCTCAACCTCATCGAGTCAGCCTTGACCGAAGATGAATGGTCGTTGGGACAGGCCGAACTTCTGTACCGAGATGGCGTGTACTACCTACACGTCACGGTCAAAACAGAAGTCGAAGTGCCTGAACCCGAAGACGCTGATACATTCGTCGGTGTGGACATTAACGAGCGCAACATCGCTCTCACCGCCCTTAATCGTGAGACGATGGACACGCTCGGAACACTCGTGCTTGACTACGGCTTGGTGAAAGCCGAACGCCAACGCTACCACACCATCACCAAACGCTGTCAAGAACACGGCCAACACTCCATCCACCACCAACTCGGGGAGAAAGAAGAACGCTACACTGAGTGGACTCTTCACAGACTGTCCCGAGTTGTGGTGGAGTTCGCCCAAAAATTCCCTAACCCAGTCATCGTGTTCGAGGACTTGAGTGGGATTCGAGACGCCATCAAGTACGGCACGTACATGAACCGTCGTCTACATAAACTGCCGTTCCACAAGTTCGAGCAACAAGTTCGATACAAAGCAACGTGGAATCAGATATCGTGTGAGACGGTTGAGTCGCCGTACAACTCGAAGTCGTGTTCGTGCTGTGGACACCGTGGCTACCGCCAAGGCCGGCGGTTCCGGTGTACGAACGAGTCGTGCGAGGTTCAGCAAGACCACGCTGACCGAAACGCGAGCGTGAATGTGGCGTGGCGAGCGTGGGCAAAACACGCTGGCGTAGACGTTGAATCGGTTAATTACCGGACTCGCAAAACCCAACCGTTTGTTCGGAAGGTGAGCCTGTCTGGGTCGGGGCACTCTGTAAACTGCCCATCCTCATCCCGCGAAATCGCTTCGTGTGGAGTGCTTACGACGTAGGCTGAGGGAAGTAGAAAAGCCACGGGTCACCCGACCCGTGGTCGTTTACTCTGAAATAAGTGCCCACACCAATCTACCCGGTGAACTTTGTGGTCGTTTCGCTACAACTGCTATCGTGGATAAACCTCGTCATCAGATAGTATACCGTATTTTATTTCATCACTCTCGGAATGTTTATATCTCTTTGCTCAATAATTCCAATATGTACGATTTGACTGCGTTCCAGCGCGATGTTCTGTATACGATCGCCGGCCAGGACGAACCCCACGGACTGGCGATCAAGGACGAACTCGACAACTATTACGAGCGAAATATCAACCACGGCCATCTGTACCCCAACCTCGACGAAGTCGTCGACAAAGGCCTCGTCGAAAAAGGCGAACTCGATCAGCGGACAAATTACTACACGATCACCGCCCGCGGCGAGCGCGAACTCGAGGCCCGACGCGAGTGGGAAGACGAACACGTCGGCGAGTTACTCGAAGAATCTGAGTAGAGGACCTCGTTTGGGTGCCTCGAGAGGAACGACGAGTTTGGCTGTCACTTGATGAGGTCCGACAGGCTCCCACTTCGATTTTGCTCGAATACGTACGATCATTTTCGACCGGATGACCGACTCCGTTTACTCCCCGTCGCCACCCTCGTCGCCGTCACCCTCGTCGTCGCGCTCGCTCGGCCACGTCACGCCGCCGAGGAAGGGTACGCCGGTCTTCTGGGCCGCCCGGGAGATCATGTGGGCTCCGGTCGGCACCGTCAGGAACAGAAAGAGAATTCCCACGAGCGAGGTCAGGCCCGCGCCACCGGGCCCGAAGTGGACGAAGCCGGCGAGGAAGGTCGCGGCCGTTCCGAGCGTCGTCGGCTTGCTCGTGGCGTGCATCCGGTTGTAGACGTTTGGGAACCGGAGAAGCCCGATCGTGCCGGTCAGGAGGAAGAACGTACCGACGACGACGAGCGCGATGACGGTCAGGTGCTGGATCGCTTCGAGTGAGACCATCGTCACTCGTCACCTCCGGATCGAGCCGCACGACTCATCGTGGTGCCGTACCGGCGTTCGTCGACAATGTCGGTGTGTTGTCGTTCGTCGTTCATGGGTACGATCAGCGCGTGATGATGTCGCCCTCGGTGACGTACTTCGCCACCGTGACCGTCGAGAGGAAGCCGATGATCGCCAGCACGAGGCTGACGGTCACGAACAGGCCCCGGTCGGTTTTGAGCGCGAACAGCACCGCGATCGCGACGACGTTCGTCGCGATGGCGTCGAGCGCGACGACGCGGTCCGGAATCGTCGGCCCCCGGACGACCCGGTAGGTACAGAGCAGACAGAGCGCGGCGACGACGATCAGTGCCGCGTCGATCGTCGTCGCGGCCAGGGCCGCCTCATCGACCATCGTTCTCACCACCGGTTTGGCCGTTGGAGTCCACGTCAGTATCGGATTCGTCTCTCGAGCCCACGTCAGTTTCGGATTCTCTATCGGCCTCCGGGTCAGCCGCTGCTTCGTCATCGGGCCCTACGTCGGTCGACTCTCCGGTCGACTGGGCTGCGTCGAGGTGGTCGGTGGCCCGCTTCGGTTCCGGCGGGTAGTCGGGCGGATGGACCGTGATCTCCGGCGGTGGGTCCTCGGGCGAGCGCTCCTCGTCGAAGATGCGGAGCGCGTAGTCCTCCCACGTTCGGATCGGTTCGACGATCGCCTCGGGGTCCCGTCCGTCGATGACGTGGACGTAGAGCGCGTTCTCGTCGGTGTCGTGGTCGAGCGTGATCGTCCCCGGCGTGACCGTGATACTGTTCGCGATGGTCGTGATCCCGAACGAGGTCTGAACGCGCAACGGGACGAAGATGACCTGCGGATCGATCGGCGTCCCCGGAGCGAACACGCGATAGGCCACGTCGACGTTGGCGACGAGGATTTCCTTGAAGAACACGAGGACGTACCGGATCACGTACGGGATTGCGGTGATCGGCTGTGTGATCTCGACTTCCTCCTCGTAGAGGCGTCGGAAGAGGTAGGCGACCGGGAGGCCGACCGCGACGCCGACGACGAAGTTCGCGAGCAACGACCGCGGGGTCAGCGACGCGCCTCGAACGAATACCCACAGCGCGCCGAACAGGAGACCGGCGACGAGCCAGCGGCGGACCTTCATCCGTTCTCACCCCCCTCGAGGCCGACGACGTCGACGTAGGCCTCGGTGTCGAGCGCGGCGGTCGCGGCCGCGTCGGCGAACCGGTAGACGGGGTCGAAGCCGACGCCGACGAGGATCACGAGCACTGCGAGGCTCGCAACCAACAGCACCTGTGGGGTGTCGAGTATCGCACCCTCGACCGCGGCCGTCTGGGTGCCCCAGAAACTCCCGACCCAGATCCGCGTGGCGTAGACGATGGTCAGGACCGCACCCGCCAGCAGGACGAGCAGGACGACCGCCGCACCCGCCGTCGGATCGGCCGCGAGCCGCGATACAGCGGCCTCGAAGGCGAAAAACTTGCCGAAGAAGCCGGACAGCGGCGGGATTCCGACCAGCGAGAGGCTGCCGACGAAGACGGATCCGCCGAGCACCGGTGAATGTGCTGCAAGACCGCCCAGTTCCGCCAGTCGCGTCGTTCCCGTTCCGTTCTGAATCGCGCCCGCGGAGAGAAAGAGCATGCTCTTGGTCAGCGCGTGGTGGAGCGCGTAGATCAGCCCAGCGAGGATTCCGAGGCGCTGGAGGGAAGCCGAAGTCGCCATCCCGGCGATCCCGATCGGCACCGCGATGAAGCCTACCTGGCCGATACTGGAGTACGCCAGCAGCCCGTCGATCGTCTCCCGACCAATCGCGCCGAGTCCACCCACGATGATGCTAAGCGAGCCGAGAACCAGGAGGATCGGCCCGAAGTAGGTCAACAGCGAGGCGTCGGCCACTCCCGGAACGGCGATCGGCACCGTCGCCCCGGCGAAGACGGTGAAGTAGAGCCGGACGATGGCGTATATGCCGACCTTCTTGGTCGCGCCGGCGAGCATCGCCGCGATCGGAGCCGGGGCCGCACGGTACGCCGACGGCACCCAAAACTGGAACGGAACCAGTCCGGCCTTCAACGCGAACGGTGCGAAGACGAACATCGAGAGGCCGACGACGGGCGCCGCGTCGACGTCGGCGGCCGGGTCGGCCACCGTCTGGGCCATGTCGGCCATGTTGAGCGTCCCCAGCGTGGCGTACAGGCCGCCGATTCCGAGCAGCATGAGCACGCTCCCGATGAGGTTCATCACCACGTAGCGCATCCCCGCGGCGGTGTGTTCGGCGTCGCCGTAGAACGCGACGAAGGCGTAACTGGCCATCAACATCACTTCGAACCAGACGAAGAGGTTGAAGAGGTCGCCGGTGAGGAAGGCACCGGTCACGCCCAGCAACAGGACGTGGACAAGCGGGTGGTAGTAGACCCGTTGGTTCAGCGGATCGACGTAGAAGACGGAGAAGACGATGGAGTAGAGGGCGACGACGGCGACGATTGCGAGCATGAACGCCGCGAGGCCGTCGGCGACGAGCGTGATCCCGAACGGCGCGCCCCAGCCGCCCACCTGGTAGGCCGCGGCTCCCGGCGCGTCCGGACCGAGGACGACCAGCCAGTCGAGCGCGGCGACGACGACCACGTACGCGAGGACGCCGCCGACGCTCGCGATTCGCTGGAAGCGGGGCCACTGGCCCGTGGCGAGGGTGACCGCGATGCTCACGAGCGCGACTAGCATCGGCGCGATGACGATGGTCTCCACCATGTTAGCTCCACTCCGTGACGTCCATGGTCTCGTTCTCCTGGTAGGTGCGATACGACAGCACGAGCGCGAACGCGGTCATCCCGAAGTTGATGACGATCGCCGTCAGCACCAGTGCCTGGACCAGCGGGTCCGCGGTCTCCGGAAACGGGGCCTCGTGGGTGACCAGTACGGGAATCAGGTCGTGGGTCCCTGCCTGAATCCCGCCCATCGAGATCAGGTAGATGTTCGCCGCCTGTGAGATGACCGCGAGCCCCCAGACGACCTCGATCACGTCCTCTCGGAGGAGCAAGAACGTACCCAGCGCGAACAGCGCACCGACGGTGACTGCGATCGCGAGACTCATTCGTCACCCACCACCGAGAGGATCGTCAGCAGGCCCCCGACGACGACACAGTAGACGCCGACGTCGAAGACGAGCGCCGAGGCCAGTTCCACGTCGCCGAACAACGGGAGTTCGACGTAGACGAACGTCTGAGAGAGGAACGGCTCGCCGAACAGCAGGCCCGCAATGCCGCTGGCGATCGCGAGGACGAGGCCGAACGTGAACAGCTGGCGGTAGGCCACGACGGTCCGGTGTTCGAAAATGCCGGTGTAGGGATCGATATCCCGTTCGAGGATGCCGATCTCGAGGTAGTCGAGGCCGTAGGCCACGTACACCAGCGCGAAGGCGACGACGGTCAGCACCCCGGCGATGAAGCCGCCGCCGGGAAGGTTGTGGCCCTGGATCAGCAGTTCGATGGCGACGACGAGGATGATCGGGACCACCACGCGGGCGGTCGTCCGCATGACGATCGTGGTCATCGGCCATCACCCCGGACGTCCCGGTCGTCACGCTGATCGGGTCCCTCGCGGTCTTCGCCGCGGCGGTCGCCGTCGGGTCGCTGCTCCTCGCCGTGGCTCCGCATCCGGATCAACACCAGGACCGAGAGCGCAGCGAGTACGACCACGACCAGTTCGCCGAGCGTGTCGAACGCGCGAAAGTCCGTCAGGATCACGTTGACGACGTTGGTCCCACCGCCGCCCTCGACCGCGTGGTCGACGTAGTAGCGAGCTGTCTCGCTGAGCGGCGTCTCCGATGCGGGCGCGGCGACGAGTACGGACAGGAACGCCGTCGCGCCGACGAAGATGGAAAAGGCGGCGTCCCTAACGGCGACGCTCACCTCGATCTCGCTGTAGAAGGCGGGCACCTCCTCGATAACGAGGAGGAAGATGAGCAGGATCAGCGTCTCGACGACGAGTTGCGTTAGCGCCAGATCCGGCGCGCTCGCGAGGATGTAGAAAATGGCGACCATGAATCCGAGGATTCCGAGGGTCAACACCCCCGTGACGTGTGATTCGGCCGTCGTGATCCTGAACGCTGCGACGACGGCGACGCCGAGCACCAGCGCCATCGCGGCCGGCGCTCCCGGACCGCTCACCGCAGGCACCGGAACCGAGGCGGCGACGAAGCCGACCAGCGTGAGCACACACGTCGCGCCGAGCGCCCACTGGGCGTAGGTCCGGATCAGTCCGTTGTGGACGTATCGCCCGAAGCGCTCGCTCACGCTCTCGATTCCCGTCAGCGATCGCGCGTAAAGCGCGCTGGGATGGAGCGCGCTGCCCGCGGCGACGAGCGCTTCGACGCCGCGTCGAACGCGGTCACCGAACGGGAACGCGGTGACACCGACGCCGACCGTAACGATCGACATGGCGACGGGGCCGGTGAGTTCTGTGGGGATCGCCGCGTGGACCTCGATCGGTTCGACGGCCGTCACCGCCGCGGCGTTCTGGACGGTCAGATCGATCGCGAGCTGGGGCGAAACGCTGACCACGGCCGCGACGCCGACCAGCACGGCCGGCGGGACGAGCAGGGCCACGGACGGCCGGGGGACGTCGGTGACGGTCGACGGGCGTTCGCCGAAGAATATCGCGAGGAATCGAAGCGAGTAGATGACGGTGAAAATGCTCGCGAGGAGGGCGATGGCTGGATACAGCCACGCGAGCCCGCCACCGTCGATCGCGGTCGTCCACGCCGCCTCGAACAGCAGTTCCTTCGAGTAGAAGCCGTTGAACGGGGGGATTCCCGCCATGCTCAGCGCCGCGACGACGGTGAGAAGAGCGGTCAGAGGTAGGTCGCGCCGGAGGCCGCCCAGTTCGTCGAGTCGTCGCGTGCCGACCTGGTGGACGACGATGCCGGCGACGAGGAACAGCGCTGCCTTGAACAGCGCGTGGTTCAGCAGGTGGAAGACGCCCGCCTCGGGGCCGTAGTGAGAGATGAATCCGAAGCCGGCGACCATCAATCCGAGGTGGCTCGCGGTGGAGTACGCCAGAAGTTCCTTGATGTCCATCGCGCGCACCGCGAGCATCGCACCGACCAGCATCGTCACCAGTCCAACGGTCGCGAACACGAGCATCCACGCCTCGCCGAGGAACAGCTGGCGGAGGCGACCGATCGCGTAGACACCGACTTTCACCATCGTCGCCGAGTGGAGGAACGCGGAGACGGGCGTCGGGGCGACCATCGCGTTTGGTAGCCAGAAGTGCAGCGGGACCTGTGCCGACTTCGCGCCAGCGGCGACGGCGATCAGGAGGAGGGCGGGTACGAACAGCCCTCGCTCTTCGAGCGCGGCGCGGATCGCCTCGTCGTTCTCGAGGATCGTCGCGAGGTCGAACGTTTGCGACCCGAGAACCGCTTCGCTCGCGACTGAGAGCATCAGCAGGCCGGCGAGCAAACAGAGGCCGCCGCCGACGGTCACGAGCATCGCCATTCGGGCGGCGTACCGGGAGCCGCTCTCGTCGGTGTGGTAGCCGATGAGGACGAACGAGGCGACGCTCGTCAGTTCCCAGAACAGGAAGAGTACCACGATGTCCGCGGCGAACGCGACGCCGAGAATCGATCCCATGAACGCCAGTAACGCAGCGTAAAAGCGCGGGAGGTTCGACTCGCCGTGCATGTAACTGGCCGAGTACAGAAAGATCAGCGCGCCGATGCCGCTGGCCAACAGCGCGAACAGCAACGACCAGCCGTCGACGGTGAACCTGGCGGCGACGCCCATCGACGGGATCCACGGGGCTGCGTCGGTCCACTGAGCCCCGAGTTGCGAGGCGATGAGGCCGAAGGAGACGACGGCGACTGCGGCGCCGACGTAGGCGACGGCCTCACCGAGGAGCCGGTAGAACAGCGGAACGAGGGCAGCGGCGAGAAACGGGGCCCCGATCGCGGTGAGGATGACCCAGAGTTGCGGTTCCATCCGATACCCCTCGTTGGGCCACGGCCAACTTAAAAACACGGAACGCGGGTGTAACGGCAACGGACCACCGAATTCGATTCACGTGCGCTCGTAACGGGAGCGATCGGACGCTATCGACGCGTCACTCACGGCGGAACCGGGACCGCGCTCACACTGTGAAGCCTATTCTCGATCCCGAACGCGACAAAGAAGTGTCTTGGCAGCTACTCGAAACCGCGTTCGTCTCGAGATCCGCCGGTTTCGCTCACGTCGCATGGAAGCGATTCGAGGCCGTAGAGGCCGTTCAACGGCTGACAGTTCCAGAGATCGGCATCCAGTCGATCGAACCGTTCGAGGAATCCGTTCAGGGCGACGGCCGCTTCCATCCGCGCGAGGTGTGCACCGAGACAGAAGTGAACGCCGGTTCCGAACGCGATGTGGCGGTTCGGTTGGCGCTCGGGTCGAAACTCCTCGGGTGCATCGAACCGTGCTGGGTCGCGGTTCGCAGCGCCCAACCAGACGGTGAGGACGTCACCGGCCTGGATTTGGCGGCCGCGTAGCTCGACGTCCTCGAGGGCGATCCGCTTCAGCGATTGGATCGGCGACCGGTACCGAAGCGTCTCCTCGATGGCCGCCTCGAGGTCGACCGCGCCCTGTCGAACCGCATCCGTCAGGCCCTCTTCTTCGAACGTCCAGATCGCGTTGGTGAGGAGATTCGTCGTCGTAATGTTGCCGGCGAGAAGCAACAGCATACAAAAGCCGATCTGTTCTCCCCTGTTCAACGCCGAATTGGCCGCGAGCGTTATCAGGTCGTCAGCCGTTCCGCCCTCGCGTTCTTGCAGTAACGACCCGAAGTACCGCCCCATCTCTCGTTGGGCCTGTTGCCGTGCGTCCTGAACCCGTTGTCGTTCCTCCTGGGAGTCGTCTTCGGGTCGTGCAACGAGGGCATCCGACCAGGCTTTGAACTGATCGCGGCGTTCGGCGGGGATCCCCAGTAATTCGGCGATGACGGTAACCGGAAGCGAAATTGCGACCTCGTCGACGAAGTCGAACTGCCCTCTGCCCTCGAGGTCGTCCAACACCGCTTCAGTTACCCGCTCCACTTGCGGGCGGTACTCCCGTATCGACCCCGGTTGGAACCGTTCGTCGACGAACCCACGGAGGCGGGTGTGTTCCGGCGGATCGGTCGTGATCATCGTCTGCAACATCGGCATTCCCTCGTCAGCGCCGCTCGAGGGTTCGCCGTCTTCGGCGGAGCGCTTCGCGGTAAACGAGACGTGATCTTTCAGAACGCGATTGACGTCGTCGTATCGAAACACGTCCCACGTCTCTCGTTGCTCGTCGTAATGGACTGGCCGCTCCTCGCGCATCTCGGCGTACCATCCGAACGGCGAGAGTTGCCCTTCAGGACTTCGGATGGGTTCTGGTGGCCGTCCAACGCCGACGACTGAATCAGAAGACTGCATGGATTAATTGATCGTTTAATCAATTGTAGTTCTTTTGTTCCTTCTAGTCATCTCAATAACAGAACGGTGGTGACCTGCTGGTGGACATACAGCCGACTGGGAAGACACTCGAGAAGAGCCAGAACGTATCCAAACCCCGCGTACAACGGGTATACTATCTTACTCGCTACGTCTCTCGTGAGATGTCCTCGAGAATCTCGTCGACGAGCGTTTCAGTTCGGTCGATCGCATCATCTCGATTCGTCGTCGTGTGCGTGTGTATCCCCTGCTTGACGAGAAAGAGGATGTGATCGGCGGTCAGTTCCGGATCGACCTGTCGAAACTGATCGCGTTCGATGCCGGCCCGAATTTGCCGTGCGATCGTCGCTCGAAGTCGTTCTTCGACCGAGGTCGTTTTTTCCCGAAATTCACTGTCCCACGTCGCGTGTCCCCAGAGTTCGACGAAAAGACGCGAGGTCGCCGTCTCGGTTACAACTGGGGGCCCAGCCATAATCTGCTCGCCCTGTTCCGGTTCTGGATGCAGTATCTGGCCGACGAATGCTCGCAGTGCGGCCTCCGGGTCGTCGAACTCCCGTTCGGCCTGCCCGTCGACGAAGATATCGACGAAGACGTCGAGCATCGACAGTAACAGATCGTCTTTGCTATCGAAATAGTGGTAGATGAGAGACGGGTTCTGGCCGAGTTCCTCCCCGATGTCCTTGATGGAGAGATCCGCGTAGCCGTACTCGACCAGCGCGCGGAACGCCGCTTCTCTAATCCGTTGTTCCGTCTCGGGATGACCGCTCATTATCCGACACTAGGTAAGCACACTCATAAGCCAGTATCGGGTCGAGAGCATCCAAGACAGAACGCACGAACTCGAGTCGTTACCCGTAACAAACCCTATATGCCACCTGTCGAATGGGGGACTCGTGCAACCGATCTCACTGTCGGGACCGTGGACCCTCCACCTCGATCCCGACGACGACGGGCCCGTTCGGGACCCAGCCGGCGACGACGTCGACGGGACGATGTATCTTCCGGGGACGACCGACGAATACGGCTACGGCGAGGAAGTCGACGAGTCCCCGCGAGACCACCTCCAGCGCACCCATCGCTACGAGGGGCCAGCGTGGTACCGGCGCACCGTCTCCGTTCCCGAGTCGTGGGCCGACAAACGTGTGACGTTCACGCTCGAGCGAACCCGCCCGAGCGAGGTCTGGGTCGACGGGGAGCGCATCGGCGCTCGAGTCTGTCTGAGCACTCCGCACGTCTACGACCTCACCGAGGAAATCGAGCCCGGCGAGCACGAAATCGTGGTTCGCGTGGACAACACCGACGACTCGATGGCGCGGCCGGGCGTCGAGCGGTCGCACGCGAGTACCGAACACACCCAGACGAACTGGAACGGTATCGTCGGGGACGTTCGCCTCGAGGCGACGCCGCGGGTCTGGATCGAGGACGTCCGGACGGTCACCGATCCGGACCGGAACGCGGTCGACCTCGAGGTAACGCTCGCCAACGCGACGACGACCGAGCGCGCTGGAACGCTTGCGGCCGACGCCCGGAGTACGAACACCGACGAGATTCACGACCCGGATGCCGTCGACCGGTCCGTCTCGATCCCCGCCGGTGACGGCTCGGAGCCGGGTCGAACGACCCTCGAGTTCACCTACGACCTCGGACTCGACGCGCTCACCTGGGACGAGTTCTCGCCCGCGGTCTACGACCTGACCGTCGGGCTCGAGACGGAAGCCGTACTCGAGGCGGGTCCAAACGACGAGGGGTCCGACTGCGTCGACGAGTTCGAGACGACGTTCGGCCTCCGAAACTTCGAAGCCGACGGCACGCAGTTCGCGATCAACGACACGACGATTTTCCTTAGAGGGCGGACCGACTGTTGTGTCTTCCCGGACACCGCGTATCCGCCGACGACGACCGCCGAATGGGTCGAGCACATGGAAACCGCGAAGGCGTACGGCATCAACCACTACCGGTTTCACAGCTGGTGTCCGCCGGAGGCCGCATTCGAGGCCGCCGATCGGGTCGGGATCTACATGCAACCGGAACTCTCCCAGTGGAACTTCGGCACCTCGTTCGAGGACGACGGGGCCTACGAGTACTACAAGCAAGAGGCCGAACGCATTCTCGAGACCTACGGCAATCACCCCTCGTTCGTCTGTTTTACGCTCGGGAACGAGAACAAAGGCGACGAGGAGAGGATGACCGAACTCGTCCAGCACTGTCGGGCGATCGACGACCGGAGACTGCACGCCTATGGCGCGAACAACTTTCTCACCTCCCCCCATCCCGGCGAAGCGGACGACTTCTTCATCACCGCCAACGTCCCCGAGGATACCGACGCCAGCCACTGGGAGGTCGACCGGACGCCAATCCGCGGCACCGGCCACGTCAACGACGCGCCACCCTCGACGAGCGTCGACTACGAGAGCAAACTCGAGCCCTACGACATGCCCGTCGTGGGTCACGAAATCGGGCAGTACCAGATCCACCCCGACTACGACGAGACACGCAAGTACCGCGGGGTGCTCCGGGCCCGGAACCTCGAGCGATTCGAGCGCTCGCTGGCCGACCGCTACATGGACGGTGCCGACACGGACTTTCAGGCGGCCTCCGGTGCGCTCTCGATCAGGTGCTACCGCGAGGACATCGAAGCCGCGTTCCGAACGGCGGGCTTTGGCGGCTTCCAGTTGCTCGGCCTCGACGACTTTCCGGGTCAGGGCACCGCCATGGTCGGCATCCTCGACTCGTTCATGGAGTCGAAAGGGCTGATCGAACCCCACGAGTGGCGTCGCTTCTGTGCCGCTCGAGTGGCGTTGCTCTCGTTCGAGCAGTACGCGTACACGACCGGCGAGGGGTTCGCCGCCGAGGCGAAGTTGGCCAACTACGGTCCCGAACCGATCGTCGACGCGACCGCAACCTGGTCGATCGAAACGGAAGACGGCGCGGAACTCGCGACCGGCGACCTCGAGCCGGAACGAATCGAACAGGGGGCGCTCGCGACCCTGGGAACTATCGACGTCCCGCTCTCCGCCGTCGATGCACCCGCCCGCCTCGAGGTGACGCTCGCCGTCGACGGCGAAGAACCCGAAAGCGGCGCTGCCGTCGACCGGCGAACGTCCTATCCGATCTGGGTCTATCCCGAAACCCTCGAGTCCGAGAGCCTCGAACGCTCCGGTATCGACGGGTTCGGCGTCTCGCGGCGCTTCGACGAGGAGACGCGGACCCGGCTGGAAGCCGGCGAGACGATCCTCTTGCTTCCGGAACCGAGCGCGGTCCGGTACAGTCTCGAGGGATCGTTCCAGCCGGACTTCTGGAACTACGAGATCTTCAAGCAAAACGGAAAGCCCGGCACGCTCGGCATGACCACCGACGCCGACCACCCGCTGTTCGACGCGTTCCCCACCGAGGGGCACACTGACTGGCAGTGGTGGCACCTCCTGCGCCGGTCGCGATCGGTCGTCCTCGACGACGCGCCCGCCGAGTTCGAGCCCACCGTCCAGATCATCGATACGATCTACCGAAACCACAAACTCGGCGTCTACTTCGAAACCGCGGTCGGCGACGGAAACCTCGCCGTCTGTACGCTGGATCTCGCCGGAGACGATCCCGTCACGAGACAGTTTCGCCGCAGCCTCGAGTCGTATCTCACCTCGGAATCGTTCGATCCCGAGTCCACACTCTCGACAGGCGTCCTCGACAGTCTTCTCAACGCCGGAGAGGACGAGGACCGCACCTACGGCGACGACGCCGGCGCGTGGGTCGACACCGACTGAATCCCTCGCCGCCCATCACAACGGGCGTCCGTTCCCGAGCGAAATCGGTTTAGTCGTACCGCCGCTACCCTGGGGCAGTGACCGACGACCCCTCCTCGAGTGCTGGCTCTGACGATGGAATCACTTCCGACGAGAAGCCCCGTTCGTCCGGCGACGACTCGAACGGGAGTCAGGCGGAGAACGAATCAGACGGCGAGGCCGAACGCTCGCTCACGCTGGCTGCGTTCCACGACGCGTGCCAGCAGGAAGGGCGACCGGTTCTCACCGCAGGCGGAGTCGCACGGGCGCTCGAGTACCCCCACAGCGCCGTCACCGAGCAACTCGAGGCCCTCGAGGCTGCCGGCGACGTCGAATCGCTCTCGGTCTCGACCGATCCGGTCGTCTGGTATCCGAGCGAACTCGAGGATCTGACCGACAGAGAGCGGGTAGTCGTCTTTCCGAAGCGACGGGAAATCGTCGTCGACCGGCCCGAGCAGTTCACCCGCGCACAGCTCTCGCAGTTCGCCCACCTCGCCGATACGAACGGCGAGAACGGCTACCGATACGAGGTCCGACCGGAGGACGTCTGGCAAGCGCCCCACGATTCGTTCGACGGGCTCGCTCGGACGATGCGACAGGCGCTCGGCCAGCGCTCGGACGCCCTCGAGGACTGGGTCGAGAGCCAGTGGGATCGCGCCCGACAGTTCCGACTCGTGACACACGAGGAGGGCTACACCGTGCTCGAGGCCCAGAGCGCCGAGATCATGGGCAACGTCGCCCGGCAGAAGTTAGACGAAGAACACGTCCACGCGCCGATTTCCGAGACGGAAGACTGGGTCCGGGAGGGTTCCGAGGCCGCGATCAAACGGACGCTCTACGAGGCGGGGTATCCGGTGCAAGATCAGCGGGAACTGGCGGCCGGCGAGGAGCTATCGATCGAGCTACAGGTACGCCTTCGAGACTACCAGCGGACGTGGGTCGATCGCTTCGCAGAAGCCGGAGAAGGCGTCTTCGTCGGACCGCCGGGAAGCGGGAAAACCGTCGCCGCGATGGGGGCGATGGCCCACGTCGGCGGCGAGACCCTGATACTGGTCCCCAGCCGCGACCTCGCGAGACAGTGGAACGAGGAACTGCTCGCACAGACCTCCCTCGAGCCCGAACAGATCGGCCAGTATCACGGCGGCCAGAAGAACGTCCGCCCGGTAACGATCGCGACCTACCAGATCGCGGGCATGGACAGACACCGGTCGCTGTTCGACGACCGCGAGTGGGGACTCGTCGTCTTCGACGAGTGCCAGCACGTCCCCAGCGACGTCTACCGGCGGAGTACGCACCTCCAGTCCCGGCACCGGCTCGGCCTCTCTGCGAGTCCGATCCGGGAGGACGATCGTCAGACCGAAATCTTCACGCTCGTCGGACCGCCCATCGGCACCGACTGGGAGGCGCTGTTCGAGGACGGCTTCGTCGCCGAGCCGGAACTCGAGATCCGGTACGTCCCCTGGGGGGACGACGAGCAGCAGAACGCCTACGGCTCGGCCGACGGCAGGGAGAAGTACCGCATCGCGGCGCGAAATCGAGGGAAGGTCGACGACGTTCGATACCTCCTCTCGGCTCACCCCGACTCGAAGGCGCTGGTGTTCGTCGACTACCTGAAACAGGGCCGCGCCATCGCCGAGGCGGTCGACGCGCCGTTCCTGAGCGGGGAAACGCCCCATGCCGAACGCCGACGGTTGCTCGAGGAGTTCCGCCGGAACGAACGCGAGTTACTCGTCGTCTCTCGCGTCGGCGACGAAGGGATCGACCTGCCGACGGCCGACCTGGCGATCATCGCCTCCGGGCTCGGCGGCTCCCGTCGACAGGGGACCCAGCGGGCCGGCCGGACGATGCGTCCGGCGGGCGGGGCGCTCGTCTACGTGCTGGCGACGCGAGGGACTCGAGAGGAGGATTTCGCCCGGAAGCAGCTCCAACACCTCGGGCGCAAGGGGATGACGGTCCGCGAGCAAAACGTCGATATCGAAACCTAACCGAGAGGGCCGTTTTCGGTTACCGTCGCAGTACTTTCCCGGTCCTCGAGAGGTTCCTCACCAGCAGACCGACCGCCGGACGACTCCTCACAGGCTGTGACCCGCGTTTCCGGATCAGTCTCTGTCGGCTCGATGCTGTCGACGGCCAGAACTCCGACACCGGTCTCGAGCCGTCGCCTCACAACCGCGGTATCTTCGCCCCGGTCGCCGACGGCCAGCTCGAGTCGGGTGTGGATATCGACGGTTATGTCGTTCAGCCCCGGTTCGATACCCTGAACTTCCGGTTCGTCGACGACCTCGACGGGCTCGACTCGCTCGAGGACGCTTCTGGCACCGTCGACGAGACTGCCGGGTGCGTTGATCGGTACTCGAACGACCAGTCCAACTGCGAACGACTGGCAAGTGCGTTCCATACTCCCCCGCCGAGAATCGAACTCGGCGCTCGAGCGGATTGCCCGCGCGTTGCCCAGCACTGAAGCGGGTCTGTCCCGTTCCAGCGTACACTACGGGGGACGGCCCCGCGTAGTTCGGACTGGCCGGACGAACGAGCCACGAGAACGACGGGATCTGCGGCGTGCCACCCATGACACGACGAGAATCCTCCGCGAGTGACGACATCCATCCGGCCAGAATCGAACTTACGCGGCGCGGATGGACGTGCCGCCGGATGCAATCGACACCGGCAGCATCCCGATCCACCCACGACCGTTCGGCTCGAGGCCGATCGCCGGCCCCGATCCATAGCCCCCACTCGCCGGCTGACGAATGCCGATGAGCGAGGCCATAGTGGTCGTGAGCGAGATCATGGGTGTGTCGATCGCGCCCTCGAGCGTCGACGACGCCGAGTCGAAACGCGATCAGCTATCTACATCGTATTCGGCTCCCAACATAATCGTTTCCTTGGTATGCTAGCATAGGCCACGCTGTGGGAGAGAAGTGTTGCATTACAGAATTGAGTAGTCGACATGGTAATGTCGGATCCAGAGATGGTGGTAGCCACGCGGGAAGTACAGTCGACGGAGACACCCTGGCCCTCTATGCAGACAGTGGATCGCGCCCGAGCTGCTGGAGCATACCGAAGATGTCGAAGTTCGCCCACCGTTCGGCGACTTTCCCGTCAATGACGCGGACGACGTTGATACCCATGAGATCTATGCGGTTACCAGTCGGCTCGATGCCCATGAATGACCCCTGGTGAGTTCCAGTTGCCTGTCCCCAGAACGAGACTAGATCGCCCTCTGCGATGTATCGGTCTACGGAGAAGGAAAGATCCGGAAACGCCCGGTGATATCCTTGGACGAATTCTTTGAACTCCGACAGTGGCTCTTCTCCGTCATCGGTCGGGTCGTGGTATACCTGCTGTTCGGTGAGAACCTCGTCCATCTCTTCGATGTTCCCCTCGTTCCAGACCACCTCAACGTAACGGCGAGCGACTTCCTTCGGATCCGATTCGCGGTGTGCCATACTGGGGAGATGTTTTGAACGGCAATAAACAAAATCCTCAATAACAGACCTATCGCAACGAGTTCATCGATCGATAGCGAAGTCACTCTCCGACGAGGGCAATAGAGGACTCTTCTCACCCTTGTCGCGACAGTCGGCGCGGTCCATCGAATTACCGGTCGTATTCGGGCTCGGTTCCGTCGCTATTCAACCTGTATGTCCCCAATCATCGAACCCTGGTGAACCTCACAGACGTACGCGGCCATGTCGCTGTTCGCATCGAACTCGAGCCACTGGTCTTCGGGTTCGGTGACGACTTCCGTCTGCAGGTCGTCGATGACTTCGTCGTTGCCGTCCCAAATTTCGATGTTGTGCTCGGAACCGTCGCCGGTCGTCCAGCCGATTTCGTAGGTTTCTCCCTCTTGAAGGATGAGCGTCGGATTTTCCTCGTCCGCGATCGAGTCGGGTGCGATGCCGACCCACCCCGCCGTCTGGCCGTCGAACTCGATCTGTGTGCCGGGTTCGATCTCCATGCCACCGCCACCGTTCCCGCCGCCACCGCCACCGCCACCGTTACCGTTCCCGCCGCCACCGCCACCACCGCAACCAGCGACGAGCGCTGTAGCCGTCGCGACACCTGTTACTTTGAGCATCTGCCGTCGGGACACGCGATCATCATGTGTCATTAGGACTGTTTACCGCCCAACACGGATATCCGGACACCCGTCCAATGCATGGATATAAAACCAAGGAACTGCCATAGAATGGCTCGAAAATTTAACATTCACGAAATATTGAAGGGGAAATCTCGTGACCCGCCTGGCATCGAGACAGCCCATCGAGCGAAAAAGCCTACTCTCGAGCGAGCCGGCGTTCGAGATGACCGGATTCGGCTAGCTCGGTGGTCGTTTCCTCGAGTGCCCTCACGAGAATCGTGACGCGTGAGGATCCCGTCGCGACGATCGGCGAACAACTCGAGACGTCGCGGAGACGATCGAAGTCCAGTCGCTGAACTACAGCCCGTGAATCGACCGAAGATGCGTTTTTCAGGGTGATTCCGCTGCGAACGTCTCGACGATAGCGTCGCAGAACGCGGGCAAATCGTCGGGGTTTCGACTCGTCACGAGGCCGTCGTCGGTCACGACCTCCTCGTCGACCCACTCGCCGCCCGCGTTTTCGATGTCGGTTTGGAGGCTCGGATACGACGTCAGCGTTCGACCGTCGACGACGTCCGCTTCGACGAGTGTCCACGGACCGTGACAGATGACCCCCAGCGGTTTGCCGGCCGCGTCGTGCTCGCGGAGCAACTCGACTACGTCTGAATCTAATCGGAGCGTATCCGCGCCGACGGTACCGCCAGGGACGATCAATGCGTCGTAGTCCGACGCCGAAACCTCCGACACGACTGCGTCGACCTCGTAGGAATCGCTCCACTCGAGGTCGTTGTTGACCGTCCGCGCCTCGCCGGATTCGGTTCCGAGAACCCGAACGGTGGCTCCGGCGTCGGAAACCGCCTGCTTCGATTCCGTGAACTCGATTTCCTCGGTGCCGTTCTCGGCGATCAGGACACCGACGGTTACGCCCTCCAGTTGTTGTGCGTCGCTCATCATGGCCATTGCCCACCGTCTCGAGAATAAAGACTGCGCCTGTGTGTGCAACTGTCGCCGGGATCCAGCCCTCCAGTCCGACGGTCCTCCGGCGCTCGTTACAGATCCACGATTTAAGCGGTTTGAACTGTTTGCAAATTGTAAAAAGTGTACACGGTGTGTACGGCTTGGAGTACTACTCCATCCGATCGGAGGCGGCTTGCGAGTGCAATACGGATCAACGGCTCTGTTGAGATCATCAGCGGCTAACAAATTTTGAGGGGATCGGTAAGTACAGGGGGCACAAAGATCGTTCGTAATCGGAGAATCAAATCCTGATACAGAGAGAAGGTGGAGAGAGGCACCACACCTTTTCCGGCTGACCGGCGAAGTACCAATCAACGAATGGACGACCGATTCAGTCGATGGCTGCTCCTCTCAGGAGATCGGTACACCGTCGCCACTGGGATACTCTTCACTATGGCTGTGGTGGTGCTTATCCCTCTCTTCTCTCGGTTTGCCATCCACAATCTCACGCCGTTGATCTATATCGCGAGCGCGTTGATTGGGGGGAATATCACGCTCATCACCCTTGTGGTCGCGATCAACCAAGTGATTCTCTCCCAAGAGCTTGAGTCACCGGGGTCGCTCCGAGACGAGATCGACCAATCAGACGACTATCGGCAGGCAGCACTTGACCAGCCGGCACCACCGACCGATCCAGCCGACTTCCTGCAACAGCTCCTTCAACAGACCCAAGAATGCGCCGGTTCGCTCGCGGAATTTCTCCCAGACTCGACCAGTGAACCGGATACCCACCTTATCGATGAGTTACCGGAGGAATGTGCCCAGATTAGCGAGGAACTCGGGACAGGATCGGATAAGCTCTCTTCGGTGATCGTTCCCCTCCTCGGTATCGAATACGCGACACACATTCATGAATGTCATCAGCTTGAATCGGCTTACGAGGGGGGTGAGCATGAACAGCTGCTCTCCACGCTCGATGCCTTGAGCGCGGATTTGAAGAATCTCGACAGTACTTTACGACCGCGTTCATGAAGGAGGAACTCGCGAAACTCTCTCGCTCGCTCCTGTATGTCGGTGTGCTGGCTATTTCTCTCCCAGTCGCATTACTCATCGATCTCGCTACCTTTCCCACGGCGGCTGCCCCTATGCCAACGGTATTCGTTTTCACTCTCCTGACGGTTGTGGTTGGTCTCATCCCTCTTGCGCTCCTGATAGCGTTTATCCTCCGGGTAGCAACAGTGGCCCAGCATATCGCGTCAATCACCCCATTCATGACGTAGCAACAACCGCGATTGGGATTGATTTCGTCGCCGTATGGGAGGCCGAGTTAGTTGTATCACGCTTACTAAGAGAGAAGACATCAGTTGGTTAATAGCACGGATTTCGATCAGTAAGCATCTGTAGTGTGCGTGTGTTTCACGCTAAATACATCTGAATAATAGAATTTAAACAGAGCCGGATCAACCACTGTGCGTTCACTGGAAATCGGACCAGAAGGCGAAGTGATCCGTACCGCGTCTATCCACGAACTACTGAGACGGCGCTCGAACGCAGCGTTCGACGTCGTCCAGTGATTTCATCTCGAGGATATTGTACGGCGCGCCGATCGTTTCGCCGACCGCTCGAAAGGACGGGAGCGGGTCGTGTGCATCGGTCGTTCCGTCGTTGTCGTGGAGGTGAACGAGGTGAATTCGATCACCGAATCGATCGACGAAGCGGTCGTACTCGATCCCGCCTGCCTTCGCGTGACCGACATCGAGGGTGACTCGGAGCGCCTCAGGCCCGACACCTACCGCCTCGAGGAAGGAGGCCAGCCGCTCCGGGGTTGCAGTGAAGCGGCGTTTTTGGGTTCGCGTTCGTTGGTTCTCGAGACAGAGCGGGACGCCGACGTCGGCCGCGTGATGGGCACACGCCCGAATCGTCTCGACCGAGCGTTCCCTGACGTACGCGTGGACTCGCTCCGGATAGCGCGTCCGGACGCTCCCCCCGTGGACGACGACGCCGACGGCGTCGATGGCGGCGGCGAAGTCGAGTGCCTCCGTCGTGGCATCGACGACTGCCGATCGGAGATGGTCGTTGATGTTCCCCGGCGCGACATCGATATGGGGGGCGTGAATGGAGTACGTCAGGTCGTACGTGCGAGCGATGTCTCGAAGCGTCTCCGGCGTGAGACCGTCTTCGCGCACGTTCAGATATCCGGCGCGTAGTTCGATGTGATTCAGTCCAAGATCGGTCAGAAACTCGGCGAACGCCCCGACGTCTTCTGCGAATCGGATGTCCATCGAGGCACCGAACCTGGGGGTCGGTTCAGACATCCGTCACGACCCTCCAGTGAGCCGGTCCAACCGCGCCGTTCGCCGTTTGCCGTCGTCCGGTTGCATGGTACGGAGAAAACCCGATCGATAGTTAAGTCGAACTATGAGGAGTATATAGTACACATACACGTTGGCTACGGTATAGAGTGAGCAGACGCTCGCTATCTCGTTACGTAGTACAATTATAATAGTTCAAATACGGATACGAGAGCCAATAGCCCGTCTATGAGTACATCGACAGCGACGGGGAGTCGGTTCGATTTGGGCAAACACGACATGATGGTTTTTATACTAATCATGTCGCTCACGGGGTTACAGAACGCTATCACAGAAATCCTCCCGGAATTCTCGCTCGGCCCGCTCGAGTTAGGAGTCGGAGAGTTCGTGTTCATTCCGATCGTGCTCGTGTTGCTGTTTCGTACCTACTGGGCGGCACTGGCCGTCCCGGTCGGCGAGATCGTATTCGGTGAAATACTGCTGGGCGAGTTCGACGGGCTGGGAGCGATGGAGGGGCTCCTGTTGATCCCGGTCTGTTATTACTTCGCCGCGAAACTCCTGCAGGATCCCGAAAACACCACGCAGTTGGCGCTCGTCGTCTTCCTCGCCGAAGCGCTCGAGGAGTTCTTCGCGATGTGGATCGACATCGGAAAGGTCTACGTCGGCGTCGAAGAGCTCGAGGCGGTTCCCGGCCTCCCGGAGAGCATCCTCGTGCTCGAGGGCGTTGATTTTGTCACGCAGATGGTGATCACTGGCGTCGTCTTCGGCGTGATACCCGCGTTGTACCTCTATCCGAAACTTCACGGGAAAATCGAGCCACTGCTCGGAATGGAACCGTTCACGGGTGAGCGGGGAGCCTCGATGATGAGCGGCTTTTCCATCACTGCGCTTGCGGCGGTGCTCGTCGCCGTCCCGCTCGCACTCGCCGCCGAAGCCGCGAGCGAGGCCGGTGGAGCCATCAACGTGATCTGGGAGCCCGAATTCCTCGAGGCCTACGGACAGCAGTTCATCGCGGTTCCCATCGTCGTCTCGGCGGTCGTCGCTGCCATCGTCTGGTATCGAGCAAACCGATCCCCATGAAATCGACGAACCCATCCACCGACGCCAGTATCGTCGTCGACGGTCTCTCGTTTCGCTATCCCGGAGCCGAGAGCGCCGTCCTCGCAAACGTCGATCTCGAGATCGAAGCCGGGGAGTTCGTCGCCGTCGTCGGCGGGAACGGCTCAGGAAAGACGACACTGTGTAAGTCATTCAACGGAATCATCCCACACTTCTACGAGGGGGAAATGACGGGGGCGGTCACAGTCGCAGATCTCGACGTGTCGAACAGTTCAGTGTCAGAACTGTCTCAACACGTCGGCTACGTCTTTCAGGAGTTCGACAATCAACTCGTCAATCCGACGGTGTTCGAGGAGGTGGCGTTTGCGCCGATAAATTACGGCTTGGAGGACTATCGAGAACGGGTCCATCGAACGCTCGATCTACTCGATCTCGACGGGCTCGAAGACCGGTTCGTCTGGGAGCTGTCGGGAGGTCAGAAACACCTCGTTGCGCTCGCCGCGTCGCTCTCGCTCGACCCGGAGATTCTGGTCGTCGACGAACCCGCGGCACAGCTCGATCCGGTCAACGCTCGCGAGACGTACGATCAGCTCGCTCGACTCAACGAGGACCTGGGAAAGACCGTCGTCGCGATCGAACACCAGACGGAATTCATCGCGGAGTACTGCGAGTACGTGGTTCTCGTCGAAAGCGGTGCCGTCAGGTGGAAGCTCCCCGTCGAGGAGGCACTCAACCGGTTGGATGACCTGCGATCCCAGGACGTCCACCCGCCGCAGGTGACACGCATTGCCGAACGCGTGTTCGAAGACGAGGATAGGTTGCCGACGACGCTTCGAGCCGGGACAACCCGATTCGGAGAACGGGTCTCCGAGACGGAGATCCGAACGGACGAGACCACGGGGACGGAATCACCCACATACGACACCGATCCCGTCATCTCCTTCGAAGACGTCTCTCACTCCTACCAGACGCTCCGAAGCGGCACTCGAGACGTCCTCGATGAGCTGTCGCTCGAACTGTATCCTGACGAGCGGGTTGTACTCCTCGGGAGCAACGGCGCTGGAAAGTCGACGCTCCTACAGTTGATAACCGGCCTGGAAACGCCGGACGCGGGGACCGTCACCGTCGACGGCGTCGAGACCGAGACGGTACTTCCCGAACAGCTCGCAGAAGACGTCGTCTACGTCCACCAGAATCCGGAGGAGATGTTCATCGACGACGCGGTGCGAGCCGACATCGCCCACTACCTCGAGGACAGGGGTAATCCGGACGCGGACGAGCGCGTCGACGAAGTGATCGACTTCCTCGACCTCGAAGCGGTCGCGGACCGTGACGGGCGACTCCTCAGCGTCGGCCAGCAACGTCGCGCCTCGCTGGCAATCGGTTTGGCGACCGAACCCTCGATCGTTCTGCTGGACGAACCGACCGGCAGCCTCGACCTCGCGAGTCGCGAGGAGGTCGGCCGCACGATCGATCGAGCCGGATCGCGCGTCGAAACCGTGATCATCGCGACACACGACCTCGAACTCGCGGCGGCGTGGGCGACCCGCGTGGTCGTCCTCGACGACGGCGATATCATCGCTGACGGGCCACCCGGAACCGTCTTCGCGGATCTCGATGTCCTCGAGCGGGCGAACCTTCGCCCGCCACAGGTCGTCAGGCTCGGGAACGAACTCGGCCTCGATCCCGCACCGTTGACCGTCGAGACGTTCGTGGAACGACTCGAGGCCGCAGACAAATCGTCCTCACCGACGGAGGTGACGCGATGAGCTATCTGGACGGACTCCGAGACGCCGCGTCGGTCGACGCGATCAAGAGCGACTTGCTCCGAACGGCCTACGAAAACGAGGGATCGTTTCTGCATCGGCTCGACCCGCGCGTACTGCTACTGTGGTACTTCGTCTTCCTGTTCATCCCGTGGCTGTTCTACGACATCGGCGTGTTGCTGGGCCTGTTAGCGTTCGTCTCAGTGCTTGCAGTGCTCTCGCGCGTGAGTCTCTTTCTCGTCGCGGTGATGGCGTTCAGCGTGGCCTCGACGCTCGCCTCGTACGCAGTCGTGACCGCTTTTACCGGCGATGCGATCGGGGCAATTCAGGCGCTAATCCCGTTTACGCTGAAGCTGACAATCATTTCAGTCGCCAGCCTCGCGGTCTTCTCGAGTATGGGTCCGAAGACGCTCGCCCGGGGGCTCACCAGTCTCGGCATCCCGCGCCAGTTCACCTTTCTCATCACGTACGGCTACCGAATGCTACCGGTATTGTTCGAGGAGTATCACGACCTGGTGAACGCCTACCGGTTGCGAAGCGTCGCACCGGACTCGCCGGGACGGTTGCGCTGGCGTCATTACGCCTACCTGTTGAAACTCTCGATGCGGGCGTTCTACCCCATGATATTCAACGTCGCAAAACGCAGCCGAGTCACGGTTGAAGCCATGGAAACCAGGGGGTTCTCTCACTCGCTCCACGACGAGGCGAGCAAAAAACTCCAACTGGCAGACCTCCGGATTCGACCCAGCGACATCGTCTTTTTCGGCGGTTCGTTGACCATCGTCGCCGCGATGGCCTTCGTTCTGTAGGTATCCGGCCCGCTTCGCCTTCTGTGGTAAAATCGCCCTCAGACAACGTCTTGAACGCGAAAACCGACCGTACAGTCGCTCGAGGGAACAACGATCGGATATATACCCAGCCATACCGGTCAGGGCAACTATATATTACTCTTAGTTATCCTATTGGGTGCGGACACGAAGCCATCGACATGGACGGACTTGCGGATAGCACGCTGGAATCGCAACTGCTCGAAACGATTATTCCCTCGCGCGCGTCGTTGCCAGCCGACCCGGCACCGGGCAACTACGTGGTCGTCGACGTCGCTCAGTTTTCGACCACCGTTCCCGAACTGTTCGCCAACGGTGCGGAGTACATCTACGTTACCGAACAACGGGGGAACGAACCCGAATTCAAAGCGGACCATCCTCGAGCGAAGATCGGCGGCGGCTCCGGCCCCGATTACGAGGGAGAACCTGGATACGATTTCTTCAACTCACCGAGTTTTGTCCAGAACGTGGATGTCGACGGACGCCCGACGGCGATGACGTCGACGAACGGCGGGAATGCGATCACCGACCTTCGACTCGCCGGCGGCGACGATGTAGACATCTACGTCGGCGGCCTGACCAACGGCAGGGCCGTCGCCGAGCACCTTCGGGAGAGCGACCGCGAGACGTACCTCGTCGCCGCCGGATCGAACGGGAAACCCTCGCCCGAAGATACCGTCGGCACGCTGGTCATCGCTCATCACCTCCACGGGATCACGATCACGGACGAACGGCGGGAAGCCTTCCGACAGGTCGTTCAGTTCGCCAAGGGGCCGAAGTACGAGAACAAACCCCAGATCAAACGAACCGACCTCTACGAGTACACCCTCGCGTTCGATAGCCGCACCGTCGTGCCGAAACTCGAGGGCCAGCGCCTCTACGATATTACCGCGGCGGACGACGACGGTGAAGCCGACGGAAAAGCGGAGACGTATTGATGCGGGAGGTGCGTTATGAACCATGGAACGGACATCCCTGCTCGAGCGCGTTTCCGAGCACATCGCCGAAGTAATCGGCCTCCTATCGATGGGAGTGGCGGTCGTCGGCGCAACGCTCGGAATCGAGTGGGTCCTGCTCGTCGGTGCCATCGGGTTCATCGTCGGGATGCCCCTCGCGTTCCTCCTCGAGCCCGACACCGAGACGACGGCGGAGCGGACTGGCGAAGCCGACGGTGACAGCCAGCAACAGGACGATCCGATAGACGCCCTCAAAACAGCATACGCGAATGGGACGATCGCCGAGGAAGAATTCGAGCAGAAAGTGAGTCGACTTCTCGAGAGTGAGGACGCCGATCTGGCCGATGAGGCTGGCGTGAGGACTCGAGAACCATCCACAGTCGAAGGGACGGACCGCGGGACGGACACCGACCGGCTCGAGCACGGACGCCTCGATCGCGAGTCGACGTGACGGAACGGCTTCCGGACAGTGTAGATCCCTAGCCGGACGCAAGCGCCTCGTCGATCCGCCGTTCGATCTCGAGGAGGTCCTCCTGAATCGCCTCCCCGCCCTCGACCTCCTCGAGTCGCTCCGCCAATCCCTGCAGGCGCGAGAACTTCTCGCCCTCGTCGACGCCCGTTTTCTGGACGTAGACCTGCTCGTCGACGTCGTACACGTCGTCCTCGTCCAGATCGGTTACCGCGAGGACGACGTCCAACTTCTCGGGATCGACGCCGAGGACCCACTCGCGCGGAACGTCGTGTTCGTCGAGCGCGTCGAAAATTATCTCGTCGTCCTTCGAGTACCGCCGCTCGCGCGTGGTCCGCCTGACGGTGCCGAACCGCCCGTGCAACTGCTGATCGGGGCCGAGACGCTCGAGCAAGGAGTTTCTGGCCGTTCCCCTGACGCGATCGGCACCCCGCTGGACGTCCGAGAGGAGGACGTACAGGTCAGTCAGCGTCCCGGTGTCGAGCGACGACGGGTCGTCCGCATCCACCCGATCGAGGAGGTCGGCCAGCAACACGGCGTCGTCGTGGACGCGTTCGGGTCGCGTTCGCGCCTCCTCGGGCGTGAGGAGGTGCGGACTCTCCCCGCCGACCGCCTCGTCGAGAGCCAGCGACAGCGCTTCGCCGTCGGAAACGAACTCCGGGCCGAGACTCAGGACTGCCGCGTACGGTTCGACGCCCGGGGCGAGCGTCTCCAGCGTGATGGGGCTCCCCTCGAGGCGGTCGACGAGGACGCTGAACTGCTCCCGATGAAGCGGTCGTTCCTCGCCGCTGTCTCGAAACTTGACGACGATGCGATCGTCGCGAGTCGCCTCGATCTCGAACGGGCGCTCCGAGACGGGAGTGACCAGCACAGAACCCGACTCGAGTCCCTCACAAGCCGTACACAGCGGTGACCAGTACGCGTCCATACGGGATCGATCACCGAGCCATAGCAAAAGTTGCAACCACGAAAGTGCCGGGCAGTCGGACTCACAGCGCTTCGCGCCTCGAGGGCGACGAAATGACCGACATCGACCCAGACTACGATTCGATTTTCTCGACGATTTCCCGCGCCTGTTCTCTCGCTTTCTCCTCGCCGACGCTCTTTTTGATCAGGACGCTCGTGACCTCCCAGTCGTCTTCTCCCTCCAGTTTCCCGGTTCGAACTTCGCTTCCTTCCGACACCGATTCCGCCGGGTTGTCAGCCCAGTCGGGCGTTCGGATGTCGTCGTATCGGTCGGGATCTCGAAACCTGACGTGGATGTACTCGTCTTCGGTATCTACCATCTCGACGTCGGGGATCTCGGCCATGGTCGAGACTACCTCGCTATCGGACCTCAATCTGGGGCTTGAATGTGCTCTGT
Source organism: Halostagnicola larsenii XH-48 (assembly GCF_000517625.1). Classification (GTDB taxonomy): domain Archaea; phylum Halobacteriota; class Halobacteria; order Halobacteriales; family Natrialbaceae; genus Halostagnicola; species Halostagnicola larsenii. Next base: position 102,133 of record NZ_CP007059.1, read on the forward strand.
CGCCGTCCAATTCGATTCTCCGCACGCCACTCTGACACGCGGGACTTCGCTACAGACACCCACGGCCGATCGCGGGCGGCGCGCCTGCCGTCGCAGGCTGTTCCCATTTCGGGCTGGTTGCCGACGATCGAAACGCACCATGAGCACTGACACCATCCACGATCTGTTCGAACACGGCCTCGAGGACATCTACCACGCCGAACACGAACTTCTCGAGGCGCTCGAGGACCTCGAAGAACACACCGAAGACGAGGAGATCGCACAGGCCTTTGCCGACCACCGACAGGAGACCGAAGGGCAGATCGACCGGCTCGAGCAGGTCTTCGAGGAGTTCGGCGAGCCGCCCGAGAAAGAAGAGTGCGAGGGCATCGAGGGCTTGATCGAAGAGTACGAGGGGTTCCTCGAGACCGACCCCGAACAGCACGTCCTCGACTATCACAGCATGGCCGCAGCGGAGAAAACGGAACACTACGAAATCGCCGCCTACGGGAACCTCCTTCCGCTGGCCGACCAGCTCGGGCTGGACGATGCTGCGGACATGCTCGAGGAAAACCTCCGCGAGGAACAAGATGCGCTCGAGAAACTGAAAACGCTGACCGAAAACTACGATATCGAATCGATTCCGGCCCAGTGAACGAACTCGAGGGAGACCCAACGATATCGACGACCGATTCGAGGATCGAAAGCGGCCACGTCGGCGCACACGATTTTTTCGGACACGACCGAGAGATGGAAGGGGGGTTCGCTCCTCGAGTCGAGTAGGATGGGTTTTCTTCACGGCGAACAGTGGATACAGTCGAACGTGTCGTTAGGCAAAATGAATCATATATCGCGATATGATTGTCAAGCTCGTCACGGTAAATCAGAAGTTCGCTCGGAATTCTCGGGTGCTGAGTACTCGAGTGGAATTATCGGCTTTGCCAAACTCTGAGGCCGCATCGGATTACCCTTCTTCGTCCGACATCCGTAGCTACAACGCAGAAACGAAGGAAGTGCTTTCTCGAGCGTTTTCGAGGCGGGGAGACCAGTTCCCAGCGACAGTTCGCGTGAGAGGCGCGCCGTTGCAGGTGCACGCCCAACAGCCAAGGGAGACAGTAGCGGTTACAAGACCGAGGCTCGGTATCGATATGTCACTCAAAGCTGCCTTCGAAACCGGCGAAAATGACGCGACGCTCGATTCCGCGAGTACAGCCACTCAGTGGAAGCGGATTGCATCCACCATAATCGGTGGCGGTCTCGTAGTTATCGGGCTCAAGAAACGCTCGATAAGCGGATCGGTCGCCACGATTGCTGGCGGGTGGCTCCTCTATCGAGGACTCACCGGAAACAAACGTACTACGTCGAAACGCGAAACCAGCGTTGTGAGGGATTCTGCAGACGCCATCGAGACCGAGGGCGACTCCGAAATCGGAATAGACTCCGACACCGACGCTGACGCCGACACGACTCCCGACCGCGTTCTGGATTCGGCGACCGGAGGCGGTTCTAGCTCTATCGCTGCTCGAATTCGATCCAAAATGAACACGGACCCGCCACGAGTCGAACGCTCGATTACGGTGGGAAAATCACCCGAGGAACTCTACGAACTGTGGCTCGAGCCGGGAACGATAGAACAGCTCATGGGCCAGGAAGACGGGATGGTGGCGGTGAACGCGGACGACGGACGCTGGGAGTGGACGGTTTCCGGCCCCCTCGAGGGGGTGCTCACGTGGGAAACCGAACTCATCGAGGAAGAACCCAACGAGTCCCTGCGCTGGGAATCCGTCAACGGCGATCGCGTCTCGGTCGACGGAACGGTCGAGTTTCGGCCCGCACCGGCCGATCGGGGCACGGAAGTGACGCTCCGGCTGGAAGTCGACCATCCCGGCGGTTCGCTCGGTAACGGAGTCCTCAACGGGATCGGCATCGTTCCGCGAATGCTCGAGAGCAAGGCGCTCAACCGCTTCAAGAGTCTCGCCGAGACAGGAGAGATACCGTCGCTCGAGACCAACCCGTCCGGTCGAGGAACGGGAGACCTGCTGTGAAGTCCGAAGCGACGAGCCGCTCCGATGGAAATTCCTCGTGAAAAAGCGTCAGGTCGAAAGACGAAACAGGCCTACGGCGACGCCGATAGGATTTCGAAAGTGTAGACGGTTCACACATCGTGCTGTCGGACAGTGTAGACAGTTCACACATCGTGCTGTCGGACAGTGTAGACAGTTCACACAGTGTAAAGTAGTCCGGTAGAAGTTACACTCGGACAAGTGGACCGAGTACTAAAACGGACCAAAACATCGAATAAATGTGTTTTCCAACGATATAGGGTGAGAAGGGAAACGAGGCCATTGAACCGTATAGGCATTGTAAACAGTGTACACAGTGTACACATTCTACACCGTTTGGTAGTTCAAATTACAACACAATGGACCAGACAAACAGCCCCTCGACTCCCGGGAACTGCGATCGGACTCACTCACCCAAACCGTCTGACTCGAGTGCGGACTCGTACTTCCAGCCGATTTCGGCATCCGTTTTCTCGTCTCGTTCGATACCGGGGAGGTCGTCGAAAACGTCCGAAAGCCAGGCGACCCACGCGTCACTCGAGTCGTACTCTGCCGGGTAGTCCGCATAGACGCGCTCGGCCAGTTCGAAAGCGGTCGCCGTCCCCTGATCGAAGAGGACGCCGAACGCAACGCGAGCAGCCGTGCGTTCGGCATCGCTCTCCGTTCGATTCTCGAGGCCGTGGCGAACGCTGCCGAACGGTTCGGGATCCGACTCCGGCGCGTCCCGCCCGTCTTCGTCCTCGAGCCGTTCGATGACGGGAGTGCGTTCGTACATCCACAATTCCGCAATCGGCGCCGAACACTCGTCCGAAGCGGACGAATTCGGTTGTGAGGAGGGAGCGCTCGAGACAGTCGCGTCGGGATCCGGAGGGGTGACCAGCGGGAGTTCCCGAAGGCTGTCTTCGAGACAGGTTGCCCACCACTGCTCCGGCGTTTCGTAACCCGCCGGCGATTCGCTGTAACAGCCGTCGACGAGTTCGGCGGTCGTCGCGTTGCCCCAGTACGCAAGAAACGAGAACGCGGTTCGGACTGCCTGCGCTTCGTCCGGTGTCAGTGAGAGCCCCTCGATCGATCGTTCGACCGGTGGTGGGATGTCGATGCGATTGTCGCGCGCGCCGAATGGTGTGGCTCGCAAGAGCCGACGGCCGTTGTCGGTCAGTTCGTACTCGTCGCCGTTTACCTTCCGAACCAGCGCGTTATCGATCAGTTGTGCCAGATGGGACTCGAGCGTCTCCTGAGACGTATCGAACGTCGCCTCGAGCGTGTCGAACGTTACGGTTTCCTCCTCGAGCGTCTCGAGGATGGCCCGCCCGAGGGCATCGAGCGTATTCGAACTCACGTGTATACTGTAGACGGGAACGCCCTTAATTCGAACACGCTGCGAATCGCAGGTTCTGGCAGCACGTCAGTCGAGATAGGCCGTTATCAGGCGCCGTTCGATCCGCTGGAGCCGATCGCTGACCGTTCCGACGGAGAGATCGAGACTCCTTGCGAGTTCTCGATGGGTCGTCTCGCGTGGCACCTCGTAGTAGCCCTCTCTGACGGCGCGCTCGAGGAGGTCCTCTTGACGGTCGGTCAGCGCCCTCTCGCGTTGGCCCGGTCCCGTCTCGTAGGAACCGATTTCCTCGAGTTCGACCGAGATCTCGCCGGGGACGCGTGCGAGCGCCCGTTGGATCCCCGATTCCGTTCCGATCACCGTGAACCGATAGCGTTTCCCGTCCGCTGTTTGGGAGTGAACTATCGGCCAATCGAGGACGATGTCGTGTGCGTAGAGGATCGACAACAGGTCGCCGATCAATCCGATGCTCCGACATCGCAGGTACGCGACCCCGCGTCCGTTCGCGCCGGTCACGTCGTACTGAACGATATCGCTCGAGTCGGCGAGCAACCCCTCGGCAGCCGAGAGGTCTCCCTCGAGGTCGACGAGGACGACGTGCTGTCCGTCCTCGATCGGACCAATGTGACGAGTGAATTCGATACGGACGGCGTCAGAACGGGTGAATCGATCCAAAACCGGGGCGATCTGTGTATCTTGACCCCCGAGAGCGAGTGTCGCGTATCTCACCGGCGGGTCACCCACGAGTTGGTATCGTCGCTGTCCACCATTATCGTCTGGACGATAGAGGCACAGTGACCTAAGAGTGTTTCTAGCATCCTAGAAAGTAAATCCAAATCCGTTCCACCCGTAGGGACACTCGATGCCTAACGAGACACGCTCAGGTGAAACGCCGCCCGGCCCGCGCGGACTGCCGGTCGTCGGTGCGGATCCGGCGATGATCCGCGGCGGCCTGGATTTCAGATCGCGAGTAGCCGCCGAGTACGGTGATGTCGTCCACTGGGACGGAGTTCGGGGAGACGTCTACCAGCTCAATCATCCAGACGACATCGAACACGTCCTGGTCCAGAACAATCAGAACTACGTGAAAGGCGAGAATTTTCAGAAGATTCTCGGCCCGCTGACCGGCAACGGCATCCTCAACAGCGAGGGCGAGGAGTGGCGGCGAAACCGCCACCTCGTTCAGCCGGCGTTCCATCCCGACCGAATCGAAGTCTACGCCGAGATGATGACCGACTTCACGGAGGAGATGTGCCAGCGGTGGTCCGACGGCCAACGGCTACTGATCCACGAGGACATGATGGAACTCACGCTTCAGATCGTCGCGAAAGCCCTCTTCGGTGCCGACGTCGAGGACCACCTCGAGGAAATCTCCACGGCTATCGATACGTTTCTCCCGGCAACCTCGAGTCTCCCGAACATCCTCCTCCCGGAAGAAGTTCCGCTTCCCTCGCGGAGAAAGATGGACAACGCGCGCGAAACGCTCGATACGATCGTCGAGGAAATTATCCGAGAACGACGAGCGGACCCCGGCGACGATGTCGTCTCGGCGCTTCTCTCGGCGGCCGACGAGGAGGGGAACGCGCTCACCGACGAGCAGATTCACGACGAGATTATCACCCTCCTGACCGCCGGTCACGAGACGACGGCGGTCTCGCTGACCTACACGACGTATCTCCTCTCGCAACATCCGAAGGTCGAACGGCGACTCGTCGAGGAACTCGAGGGACGGACGCCGGAGATGAGCGACCTCGCTCAATTGACGTACACCGAACAGGTGGTCAAGGAGTCGATGCGGCTCTTCCCGCCCGTTCCGGCCATCGTCCGCGAGGCGGTTTCACTCGACACCGTCGGCGGCTACGAGATCCCCGCTGGGGCGACTGTCCACATGAGTCAGTGGGTCGTCCACCGCGATCCGCGCTGGTACGACGATGCCCGCACCTTTCGACCCGAACGCTGGACCAGCGAGATGGAGTCCGAACTTCCGCGTCTGGCGTATTTCCCGTTCGCGGCCGGCCCAAGACGGTGCATCGGTGACCGCTTTGCCATGCTCGAGGCCCGCCTCTTGCTGGCGACGATCTATCAGCACTACCATCTCGAACTGGTCTCCGATCGCACGCTCGAGGTGATCCCGACCGTAACGTCGCGGCCGAAAGAGGACGTCGTAATGGTTGCCCACGAACGATAAGATAAGCAACATATTGTATCAATGGACTAATTTATCGGACTATCCTACTGCCGGTCATGCCAGACAGACCCCATTCGCCGGACTGGATCGTCGAACAGCCCGGCCTGACCGCGTTCGCCCTGCTAAGCGGTCTCCTCGCGCTATTCGTGCTCCTGCCGTATCTCCAGTACGTGCTGTTCGGCGTCGTACTCGCATACATCATGTTTCCAGTCCAACAACGCGTCGAGCAGTACGTCAGGCCGACGATCGCTGCGGTAACCGTCGTCGTGGCGACCTTACTGGCCGTGCTCATCCCGCTCGTCTACACCATCACGGTCGCCGTCCAACAGTCGCTCGGGGTCGTTCGCTCTATCAGACAAGGGGATATCAACGTTAACACGATCGAGAACGTATTCGAGACCAACGGCTACGCAGTCGACCTCGTTTCCCTGTACGAGGCGAACCAGGATCGGATTGCGACAGGAATTCAAGAAATCACGACGGGAGCGCTCAATCTCGTTGGCAGCCTGCCCAAAATGTTCATCGGGCTGACCGTCACGCTGTTCGTCCTCTTTGCACTGTTGCGGGACGGAAAGCGGTTAGTCAATTGGTTCCAGTGGGTGTTGCCTATCGAAGACGAGATTCTCGAAGAGCTACGCGACGGGTTAGATCAACTCATGTGGGCCTCGGTGGTCGGGAACGTCGCCGTCGCTGGGATCCAGGCTGTACTGCTCGGAATCGGACTCGTCATTGCCGGCGTCCCGGCGGTCATCTTTCTCACCGTGGCCACGTTCATCCTCACGCTGTTGCCGCTCGTCGGTGCGTTCGGAATCTGGATCCCGGCAGCGGCCTACCTCGTAACGGTCGGCCGTCCGACCGCCGGCGCGGTAATGGTCGTCTACGGGCTATTGGTCACCTTCTCGGACTCGTATCTCCGTCCGGCCCTGATCGGTCAAACAGCTGCGTTCAACTCCGCCATCGTCGTTATCGGCATCTTCGGCGGACTCATCGCCTTCGGGGCCGTCGGGCTGTTCATCGGACCCGTCGTCCTCGGCGGCGCGAAGCTCACCCTCGACGAATTCGCTCGAGAACTCACCGGAGACCCAGACCCCGCCCAGTCGCTCGAGAGTACCGATCGTTCATCGTCCGAGTGAGGCCGTACCGATAAACGGCTCCATTCGGAAAACGAGAATCAGACACATGCGGTACGTCCAACGTGAAAGATGACAGCACGTATTTGCGTTCGATCCCCGCCACCCGCGCGTTAGTGCCCAGAGGCGAGATGAAGACCGACGATCCCAACGACGATGAGACTAATACAGACTACCCTGGCCAGCGAGGCCGGCTCGTCGAAGAGGACGATTCCAAGCGAAGCAGTGCCGACAGCTCCGATACCAGTCCAGACTGCATATGCCGTCCCGACGGGAAGATCCTTGACCGCCTGAGCGAGAAGAATCATGCTAATAACGAGAGCGAGGACGGTCCCGAGCGTGGGCAGCGGCTTCGAGAGTCCATCTGAGTATTCGAGCCCGACAGCCCAGCCGATTTCGAACAGTCCCGCGACCAGTAAAATATACCACGACATTTCGTCTCGGGTCTACACATCCACTACGGCTAAAATTTCTGTTCGTAGCCGACACACCAGATAGTCGCACTTTCGGAGGACGATTTTGATGGGTGACTTATGGGCAGTGTAGCTGACTGTGAATGGGCTGATCAGTAGAGCTTGCGTATTGACCGTGGTGCTTGATGCGGATAGTTTGTGAATAACATAGTAGACACTGCTACGCACAGCCCCATCACAATTATCGCATTCGACGGAGAGTGACAGATTATGTTCCCAGAATGCATCGAGACGGAGCGTCTTCAACTTGAACGGATTTCACACAGTTCTATTGACGTATTTGACCTTTATGAACTCTACCGCGACGCGGATGAGGCCGAGGAGATGTTCAAATATTGGGATTCTCCTCCCCATAAGACGATGAAAGAAACGCATGATTATGTCGATCAGGCCGAACAGTTATGGGGCGAGAGAGAGGGTGCGAAGTACGTGATTCGACCGAAGCAAGGAGAAGACGGAGCAAGTGATATTGCTGGCACAACAGGGGTATACCCAGAATGGGAAAAACGTTCTGCCAACCTGGGTATCCTTTTAGATAAACGATTTTGGGGACGGGGATACTCTGGAGAGCGGGCTGATGCCATTCTCTCCGTCGTGTTTGACCGGCTTGACCTGGAGCTTGTTGTTGCCTCTCATATCGACGGGAACAAACAGTCTCAACAAGCAATCGAAAAGTATGTTGAACGGTATGGGGGCCAATACGATGGCCTTCTCCGTAATTGGCTTTCGATGCCAGATACTGTTGCTGACGTTCACAGATATACGATTTCGAAAGAGCAGTATTTCGAAGCGACCAACGCTAAGTAGCTCCCCTGTACCTACCGATCAGTACAGAGGGTATATCCAGCAGTTTGACGCTACTCAATTGTCACCCTGAAGTGAATCACGGTCACGGACCGGAGATCTCCCTACGCCGAAGGCTGAGCGGGTTGTGCCGGCCCAGTGAATCAGTATGTTCGAAGTCACTGGGGACAGAGGAAATACACATGAATCGTTCCAACTCGCCCGAAGCGGGGTTCATCCACCCGGACGGGGCTAACGCCGAAGCCGTCCGGGACCTCGCCGAGGACGTTCTTGATCAGCTCCTCGAACAGCTCGGAGCGGCGGAAGAGCGGTCGCCGTTACCAGACGAATCGACCGTCCCTACGGTCAGGATTCCAGCGTCTCCACGGTCCCAGAACGACCTTCTCGGCGACCTCGAGACGATCGTTGCGGGATCGATGAACCCCGCTCATCCGGGATACATCGGCCACATGGACACGATGCCGACGACGGTGTCGGTGCTAGGTGACCTCGTCGCATCGGCAGTCAACAACAACATGTTGAGCGTGGAGATGTCGCCAGTATTCTCGGAACTCGAGGTCCAGTTGATCGAGACCATCGCCAGCGAGTTCGGCCTCGGGCCCGACGCTGGCGGGATCCTCGCCAGCGGCGGCTCGCTCGCGAACCTTCACGCCCTGGCAGTCGCCCGGAACCACGCGTTCGACGTTCACAAGGGTGGACTCACCGGACTGGATCGCAAGCCGGTGTTGTTCGCGTCCGAGGTGGCACACACGTCGCTCCAGAAAGCCGCGATGGTGCTCGGGCTCGGGACCGAGACCGTCGTCGCGGTCGAGACGGACGCGGACTCCCGACTGAAGCCGAGCGCGCTGAAGCGGGCGGTCGAACGGGCCGAACGAGGCGGCTGCGTGCCCTTCTGCGTCGTCGCGACCGCTGGCACGACCACGACGGGGAACATCGATCCGCTCCCGGCGGTCCGTGATATCGCCGATGAACACGACCTGTGGCTACACGTCGATGCAGCCTACGGCGGTGCCCTCGTCTTCTCCGAGGCCGAGCGTGGACGACTCGACGGGATTGAGGCCGCGGACTCGGTTACGTTCAACCCCCAGAAGTGGTGTTACGTCGCGAAGACGTGTGCGATGGTACTGTTCGCCGACGCCGACGTACTTCAGGAGGATTTCCGAATTGGGGCACCGTACATGCGGGGCGACGATGCGATTCCGAATCTCGGCGAGCTGAGCGTCCAAGGGACCCGGCGAGCGGAGGTCCTGAAACTCTGGCTCACCTTCCAGCACCTCGGTCGCGAGGGACTCGGACAGTTGATCGACGAGAGCTACCGCCTGACGGCTGTGATTCGCAACCGCGTCGCCGAACACGACGCGTTGGAGCTGGCCAGCGAGCCAGAGCTGAACCTCGTCTGTTTCCGTGCTGCGCCCGACTGGTGTCCACCAGACGAGCAGGATGCGCTCAACGGGCGGCTCCAGCGGCGGCTGCTCTCCGAGCAGGATATCTTTGTTTCGCTACCGACCTATAGGGACAACCGGTGGCTCCGGGTCGTCCTATTGAATCCATTCACCGACGAGACGACGCTCGACCGGCTGTTCAACGGGATCGACGTGTTTCTGGACGCGGAACGACCGTAGTCTGCTGTACGTGACTTCGTGAGCGATACGCAGTACTACTTAACAGATGTTCCGATGGGTAGGTTGAGTGAACTAAGATATAGCTATATGGAGTTTATAGATGCGCTGTATCGGACGATAGTGGAGACCGCTCGAGACTGCTCCGCACCTACTCGTCGTCAGACTCGCCACGGGCAGCGAGAAGTTCGTCGATCAGCCCATCCGTATCGTCGGCCGCGAGCCGAAAGGCCGCGTCGTAGAACTCTCGGCCCGTCAAGTTTCGCACGTCGTGTTCGGTTCGTAACTGTGCATCGACGAGTGCGCGAGCATCCTCGAGATCGTCTATCGTTTCGGGCCGCACGTAGACCGTTTTCTTCGTCGTATCGTCAAACGGAAACGCCGCCGGCTCCGAATCAGACACACTCTCCTCGCGTTCGAGTTCGTCGGTGTCCGACTCACTCGTCGTCTCCTCGACCGATTCAGGTTCCGGCTCCTCGTCCTCGACGGCGCTTCCCAGACCAGCGAACCGATTATCATCAGGCACCGAGGACACCTCCGCGTTCGACGACCGCCGCAAGCGCATCCAGCCGCTCGAGCATGTCACTCTCCGGATCGTACTCCGCGAGCGGGACCCCTTCACGCCATGCACGCCGGAACGCGATGCGTTCGCGAATTCCCGGTCCGGGCGAATCCGGATCGTCGAAGTGATCGGTGCGAGCGAACTCGGGGAGATACTTCCCGAACTCCGACTCCTCGAGGTTGCCGATAATACGCTTTTCCTCGTTGTCCCCGGAGAGCGCGTTCGGTACGATGGCCATGATATCGAGGTCGATCTCCTTTCTGATCGGCGTGATCTGCTGGGTGTACATGCGCTCGAACCCGCTGACGCTCGGTTCGCTCATCCGGAGCGGTACGATCACGTTCTGCGTCGAGATCAGTGATGCATCCGCGAGCGGACCCAGATTCGGCGGCGAATCGACGACGACGTAATCGTACGTGTCCTCGAGGACGGGATCGATGATCTCGTTTCTGATCCAGAGCTCGCCGAACGTCGCGCTCCGAATGCTGTTTTCGACGCTATCTAAGTCCTCGTTGGCCGGGAGCACGTCGAACGAGCCGGCCTCCCGGATAACGTCTCCGAGCGTCGTCTCGGAACTGTCCTCGAGAACGTGTCCGATGTGGACATCGTTTTGGTAGGCATCGGCGAGGCCGACACCTTCCGTCGCGTTTCCTTGCTGGTCGAGGTCGACCAGCAAGACGTCGTTCGATCGATTTGCGAGCCGTTCTGCGAGATTGATCGCAACCGTCGTCTTGCCGACGCCGCCTTTTTGCAAAGCGACGCTTACGGCGCGTTGGTCACTCATATTGGTTAACACCTCGTTCGCCGTCTCCACCGTCGAGGCCGTTTTGGCAGTTCACACGGCTCGAGCCTTGTAGAAGGTTCACACATTGTAGACGTTCTACAAAGTTTGCGCGTTGCGGACTGCGGAGTGTATGGGTGGGGCGGGTGTCTGAACGACACACCATCGATGAACAGCGAAAATCGATCGTCCAGAGGAAACGGTTCCAAATTCGAGCGAACCGCCTACCCCACATCGCTGACAGCCCATAACGTCTAAGCTTTTTACACAGTGTAGAAGGCCTACGCCGTGCAAACTGTGTACACAGTTTATAGGTTCGGAGTTGGGGCAGTAGCGCGATAATTATCCAAAGAATAGCCTGTAGAGCGGCTATACCTTTGTTCAAGCACGAACGCCGTGTACACAGTGTGGACATTGTATCCTAGTACTCGAGCGACACCGCGAGCCGGGTCCAGTGGAAACGTCGAATGACAGCAGAATCGTCACAGTGAGATGACTTAACACTGCCGGAAACGTTCACACAGTATACAGCGTTTTAGATGTTTACACATTGTACGCTGTCTAGAATAAGACCACAAAAGAGCCGTTCCTTATACGAACACCGGTCGAAAGTTCACACAGTGTAAACCTTGTGGAAATTCGAGATGGGATAGACAGTACGACATCCAGAACGTGTTCTAACTCGACAGTCCACATCGTCCGCACAGCGAGAACAGTAGAGACGTTCGAGACAGTTACAACATCGTACGCGTCTTCCGAGGTGCAAACCGTTACCGAAGTTTGAGACGTGAACACATTCTACACTTCGCAAACATTGTAAAATGTCCTCGACGGAATAGATGTAATTCGAACCGTGCAGCGAGAGGAGTCAATGAAATCGAACACGGAAGATATGGACTGACAAAGTCAAATCCACACAGTGTACAAAGTGTGAACAGTTCGAGAGCGTCCCCTTGAAGGAATTTGTCTCTGGAACTGGGTGATGAACTCCCGTGACCAACCATCAAATTCTGCCGCGTAACACACACTGTTCAGGTCTATGAGGACATCCCAAGCACATCACGACCTGCTCTTGCGCAAACTGAGCTACTAGCGAGTGTCTCAAACGATCACTCAAAGCACACAATCAAGAAGGATTTGTTACTGTTCCCAGATTATTGGTAACTACCATATGTACGAAGTGCTCGACGACACAACGGCTCAGGTCATCCTCGCTATTGAGAGTGGTGACTCCATCCGTCGTGTCGCACAGCACATCCATACGCCGTACGAGACGGTGAGACCAGCCGTCAACCGGCTCGAGGATGCAGGTTTGTCCGCTATAATAACGGACTTTCGGTCGCCGACGACCGCTGCAGATCGTCCTCGACCCTCGGCCGACGCTCGAAATCGAGCATGTCGAAGGCTACCCGGTAATCTCGAGAACGATCGAATATATGCGCGAGCACTACGCCCAGTTCCAGTCAGCGCTGGCGATGCTCGAGCGAATGTACGACGACCTTGACCTCGGTGTCGCCTATCGGGAGACAGAACGGGCGCAAACATGAGTTTCCACAACCGGAGTGATTTCGGGACAACAGCTGTCTCGACGCAAACACTCACAGCCCTCTAAGAGTATCTGTCTGAACAAGCTGATCAACTGGGTTGACAACGGTTAGGAGGTTTACACATTGTACAATGTGTACAAAGTGTAGACTTCGTATACAGTGTGCGAATTGAGCGTGGAGTTCGTGCGAGATCCGATCGCAAAATATGATGCGCTAGATGAAATCGGTCCGCCGTCTGGGATAGCTCGCTCCAACAAAACTCTCAGACGGAGAAACTAATTCAGTGGTTAAGTAGCCCCAAACCCTGCACGGTGGGGAGATTCCAGTCGTAAGTAACCGCGACTAACCGAGTCACGACAGTAACAACTGCACACACTCCGGCAGCGGTACTTCCGGATGCTCCTACGGTGCCTGCGATAACGTATGCACCCGCGCCGAACACTGCACAACTCGCGTAGAAATCGTCAAAGAGGATAAACGGAGACTTGTCGAGAAGGATATCTGCAAACGCGCCACCGCCCACCGCATTGATCGTTCCGATGGCGACGACGCCGAATGCCGAAACGCCCGCCTCCGTTGCGACGATAGCACCAGTCGTCGTAAAAGCGGCGAGGCCGATAGCATCCGAGACGAGCGTGATCGGATGGGTATCCGGAGACGGCAAGACGACGCTCAATGCGATCGCTAGGCTAACGCCGAGTAATCCCAAACCGATTTCGATCGGGGACTGAAGCGCTAATGGTACTCGAGTCACGAGGAGGTCCCGCGTCGCCCCACCGGCAAACGCCATTGCCAGTCCAACGATAGTAATTCCGAATACGTCGAACTCCTCACGGATCGCCTTCGATGATCCGACGAGTGCGAACGCGACCAGGCCGATCGTGTTCATAACAGCAAATGGGTCCCCGAATAATACTGTGATGAGATCCTGACTCACTGGTGGGGGCTACGAGAGCAGTTCTCTTGAGTGCTACGTATGCGATGCTCTCTTCGCGATCCACCTGGACCGTAACACAGGCGATCGCTATATGATCCGGATTGACTGTTGCCAATCCGCGTCTCTTCCGGCATCACCTCTCGACAGGCTCTTTGAGCCGATATGGGATCAAGGCACACCAACAACGTATCAATTTACGAATTGGTTGTGTGTCTCGAGGCGAATATTCAAGGGTCCGTGACAGAAGTGTACAGGTAATGAACGAGGCGCGCGCGAATGGGGGTGGCCTGCAGTGAGTGACGAGCGTGAGGTCGTCGTCGGCGAAGCGTCGGACGGAACCGACGTCACGATTCCCGTCGTCGAACTGCTGACCGGACGGGGGTTCGTGACCGGAAAATCAGGGAGCGGAAAATCGAACACGGCATCGGTGATCGCCGAGGAACTCCTCGAAGCCGGGTTCCCGCTGTTGATCGTCGATACCGACGGCGAGTACTACGGTCTCAAAGAGGAGTACGAGATGCTTCACGCCGGTGCGGACGAAGAGTGTGACATCCAGATCGGACCCGAACACGCAGAGCAGATGGCGACGCTCGCACTCGAGGAGAACGTTCCCGTAATCCTCGACGTGTCGGGATATCTCGACGAGGAGGTCGCCAACGAACTCCTCCGTGAGACGGCGCGGCAACTGTTCGTAAAGGAAAAGAAGCTCAAAAAACCGTTCTTGCTGGTCGTCGAGGAGGTCCACGAGTACATTCCCGAGGGCGGGGGTATGGACGAGACCGGAAAGTTGCTGATCAAGATCGGCAAGCGCGGCCGAAAGCACGGCCTGGGCATCCTGGGTATCAGCCAGCGACCCGCAGACGTCAAGAAAGATTTCATCACGCAGGCGAACTGGCTCGTCTGGCACCGACTAACCTGGGAGAACGACACCAAGGTCGTCGGCCGGATTATCGACAGCGAGTACTCCGAACTCGTTTCGGAACTCGGCGACGGACAGGCCTACGTCCAGACCGACTGGAACGACGTGGACGTTCGAAAGATCCAGTTCCGACGCAAGCGGACGTTCGACGCCGGCGCGACGCCGGGTCTGGACGATTTCGAGCGCCCGGAACTCAAATCGGTCTCCGATGCACTCGTCGGCGACCTTCAGAAAATTTCCGAGCGAAAGCAACGCGAGGAGAGCCGGATCGAAGAACTCGAGCGCAACCTCGAGAAGCGCGGGGACCGAATCGAAGAACTCGAAGAGGAACTGAGAAACGCACGGGACATCTCGAGCGTTGCCCAACAGATGGCCGAGGCGTTACAAAATCCGGATAGCGTCCAGACCGAACTCCCGCAGTCGAACGACGAAATTCGACGGCTGCACGACGAACTCGTCGAACTCGAGACCAAACACGAAGAACTCGAGGCGGAACTCGAAGAGAAAGATCACGTTATCGACATCCTCCAGGACAAACTCGAGGCCCAGCGCGGCAGAACGGAAAATCTCGCCAAGCGAAATCGTGCACTCAAAGACCGGATCGACGAAATCGAGGGGGGCGAGGGCGAACAGACGATCGTCCAGGCAGACGCAGATGACTTCGAATTCGGTTACACAGACGTAACAGAGGGGCTTACGGTCGCGGATTCCCAGATTATCGTCGCGGACGAACAGCAGAACGTCGACGAGCTGCTCGAGACGACGCCGATCGACGACCGTCTCAGCGCCGCCTGCGATCAGTCCCGGTGTTCGCTCGAGACGAGTCGGATGGTCATCAAAACGCTCGCCCAGGCCGGTCCGTTGACCACTATCGAAGTGGCCAGCCGCGTCGACCGGTCCACCGTCGCGGTACAGAGCCTGCTTTCGGAACTCAGGACCCAGGGTGTCGTCGGTCGACCCTCCGAACGAACGTACCAACTCGAATCCGACATTCTCGAGGCGCTAAAAGCGACGGCAAAAGAGGAGTAGCAGGATCGCAGAGCGTGCGAACGAAAAGCAGTAAACCGTAGAATTCACCAGGTCAGATCGTCTCCGACCGCTTCGATGGCAGCCGGATCGATGTGTTGATGAACTGGGAGGACGACCGTCGACTTCGAGAGCGTGTTCGACGTTTCGTAGGCCGGATTATCCATGACTGACGCCGAAAGCCGCGGCCAGGTGTGGGCACCGTCGACGCCCACCTGCTCGAGTTCCCACATGAATTCCGACGGATCCGTGACACGGACCGGAAACACCTGTGGGCAGATTCCGTCGGGCAGCGTGTCGAAAACCGGGACGACGTCAGAGCGTGACTCGAGGACGCGCTGCCACGCCGAAAAGTTGGCCCGGCGGCTGGACCGTATCGACTCGGGATCGGCGTCGACGAAAACTCGGTGTGCCAGGTTCGACATCTGGGATTTTTCGTTCTCGTAGCGATTTCTCGGTGACGCCGTCACGCGTCCCACGCCGCTGCCGCTGACGAGTGTGTCTACCGATTCGCGGAGTCGAGCGTTTCGATCGAACAGTTCGAACGCGATCGATTTTATGAGAAACTGACAATCAGTTGTGTCGAGTCGGTCACGGACGCCTTCGTACCTGGATGGCGTATACTCCGTGGCGAGACGATCCGAATTGAGGTATAACAACGCGCCGTTCGGAATCGGAAGCTGTTTCCAGAGACTCGTAATTCCAATATCACCGTAGGTTCCGAGTAACCTGCCGTCGTCCACACTCAACGGTGAGTGAGCGTTGTCGTCGATGTGATAGCACTCGTACTCGCTGGTAATCGACGAAATCGTCTCGAGACCGGGCTGGGGAAAACCGAAGTAGTTGACCGAGATGATCGCCGCCGTCTCGGTATCATCGCCGCCGTCTCGGTATCGATTCGACTCCGAAGGTCGTCCACGTTGGGACCGAGCGATTCTGTGATCGCATAAAATCGAGGCTCGAGGCCGAGTTCGACGATCGGTTCCGCGACGGCGTCGGGGAGGTACGCCGGGAGGAGGACGTTCTGTCCGGCCGTCGAAATCGTTTTCAGGCCGTCCCGAAGCGCGATCTTACCTGATCCATAAAAAGCGTACGCGGTTACGTATTGCTCGAGAAGCGATTCGAAATCCGCGGGTCGGTGACTCGAGAGAGCCCACAGAGACAGCGACGGGGTTGCACTGATCATAGAGCTGCCTCCGAACGCTCGGCGAGCAGGTAGCGTCCCACCACGTACGCGGTACTGAACGATCACCACCTTAGTGATGGTGGGAATACCATCTTCGCGAGCGAATCAGGCAGTGCTTACTGTCGAATGGTGGAGACGGGACCGGACAGCATCCACAGGAGAAGCCCGTTCCTACGATGACCCAGTCATCGCATAACAAAGCCGAAACCGATCAACTGCGTGCCTATGGAAGGTACGGACGACGATTGTAAACTTCTCGTCATCGGCATCGATGCCGGGTGTCTCCCGGTATTGCAGCCGTTATTCGATTCCGGAATCACGCCGACGATACAACGACTCGTCGAGGGCGGTGCGAGCGGACCGCTCGAGTCCCAGATCCCGCCCTGGACTGCCAGCGCGTGGCCCTCGATGTACACCGGGAAGAATCCCGGTAAACACGGCGTGTTCGATTTCCTGTCGTTCGACGGTTACGAGTGGGACGTCGTTAATTCGACGCACGTTCGCGAGCGGGCGGTATGGGAACTGCTGAGCGAGAACGGGATCACGAGCGTGGTCGTTAACGTCCCCGTTACGCACCCACCACGGACGTTCGACGGCGCGCTCGTTCCGGGGATGACGGCCCCCGAGGATCCCGACTGTCACCCGGAGGGGCTGCTCGCGGACATCAAATCCGAATGTAGCGGGTATCAGGTGTACCCGCAGGGCGGAAACTACTCCGACGGTGAGATTGCGGGCTACGAGGAAACGATCGAACGCCGTGGCGACGCGTTTCGATATCTCTGCCGGCGCTTCGAGCCCGGATTCGGATTCGTTCAGTTCCAGCAAACTGATTCCGTCTTTCACGAACGCCCAGGCGATACGGACGCGATCGAAGCGGTCTACGGTGCCGTCGACCGGGAGATCGAAGAGACACTGGACGCCGTCGAGCCCGAGAACGTCCTGCTCGTCAGCGATCACGGAATGGGAACGGTCGATGGCCACGAATTCCGGGTCAACGAGTTCCTTCGCGATCGCGGGGATCTCGTCGCCCAAAGCGGCGGAGAGGGAATGCCCGACTGGTCGCAAGCCTGGCGAAACGACCTGTTAGACGGGGAGGAGGCGGGAGATCACACGCCTGGCATGTTCGAACGCTCGATGAACGTCGCTGCAAAATTCGGTATTACGACCCAGCGGATCGCGAACGCGCTCGACACCGTTGGGTTGAAAGAGCCGATCGGGAAGCGAGTTCCCAACGATATGATTCGCGCGGCGAGCGAACAGGTGAATTTCCCCGAATCTTCGGTATACGTCCGCTCGAAGAGCGAACTCGGCCTCCGGATCAACCTCGAGGGACGCGAGCCGAACGGGCAGGTTCCAGCATCGGAGTACGAGTCGTTCCGGACGGAGTTAATCGAGGAGTTACGAGCGGTCCGAACGCCCGACGACGAGCCGATGTTCGAGGCGGTCGAACCGCGGGAAACGTACTTCCACGGCCCCGAAATCGAGAATGCACCGGACATCCTCACCGTTCCGAAGGGATTCGACAACGCGATTGTTGCCGACCTCGATAAGGAGACGTTCGGCGAGCCGATGGAGCCATGGAACCACAAGCGGACCGGCATCGTCGCTGGCGCGGGTTCGGCGTTCGACGAGAACGCATCGTTGACGGACGCGACGATCTTCGACGTCGCACCGACGATCTGCTCGCTGTTCGACGTGTCAATCGATTCGGCGATGGACGGCAACGTTCTTCCATTCGTCGAAGCCAGCGACCGAGCGGAGTACCCCACCTACGAGCCGGAACCGATCGCGGCGACCGAACAAAGGGCCGTCGAAGAGCGACTCTCGGATCTCGGTTATCTCTAAGATGAGTATCGATATCAGCGTCCTCGATATGGAGACAGATGCCACAGAGTGGAACCGTTACGTCGAACGGTCGCCGGGAACGAACCCGTTCTTTCGGACCGAGGCACTCGAGTTACAGGCCGCGGATTCGGACACGACACCGCACCTGCTCGCGGGATTCAAAGGGCAGGAAGCGGTCGGACTCTTTCCGGTATTCGAGTACAATAAGGGGCCGATCACGGGCGTATTTTCGCCGGCTCCGTTCTCGTGGTCGTGTTACCTTGGGCCCGCCCTGTTGAACGTCGACAAACTCAAACAACGAAAGGCCGATCGTCGAACGAAACGGTTTCTTGACGGCTGTCTCGAGTGGATCGAGACGGAACTATCGCCCGTCTACAGCAAGTTCGTCGCCGCGGAGTTTCCGGACATTCGCCCGTTCACCTGGAACGAATACGATGTCGAGCCGGGCTACACGTACGTGCTCGATCTCGACAAATCGACCGACGAACTACTCGATCGGTTCAGCAGTGACGCGCGTTCGAACATCCGAAATGCCCCGGAAGATCGGTACGTCGTCGAAGAAGGTACGGTCGACGATATCGACCGGATCGTCGATCAGGTTCGAGCACGGTACGAGAGCCAGGGCCAGTCCTACCAGATGAACAACGGCTTCGCTCGCTCGCTGTACGAGCACCTTCCCGACGGCGCGATACGACCGTACGTTTGCCGCGTCGACGGTGAATTCGTCGGCGGCATCCTCGTCGTCGAATCGGAGACGACGCGTTACCGATGGCAGGGCGGCGTAAAACCCGACATGAACGCGGACATCTCGATCAATGATGTCCTCGACTGGCACGTGATCCGGGACGGGGCCGAAAACGGGGTCGAGCAATACGACCTCGTGGGTGCTGGAGTACCGAGCATCAATCGCTACAAAGCGAAGTTCAATCCCGAGCTGCAGTCACAGTATACCATAACGAACGGAGCCTACGGAGTGGATCTCCTGATCGATCGATACCGAAAATTCCGGTGAGAAGACAGCCAGTCACTCTTGACCTCCTCCCGCGCCTGAAGACGCGGGTATGCGCTCGCACTATGTGTCACAGATTCGATAGACGGACTGGCGTGCGTCGTCGAGACTGACCCGACTATCGACGATTCCCTCGGCCTCTAACTTTCGCAATCCGTATCGAACGGTGCGCGAGCAGAGACGCGATTCGACCACGAGCGCTTCCTGTGTCATCGGTCCCTCGTACTCGAGCACTTTGTAGACCAATTTTGCGCTCGGTGATAGCTCAGTCAGCGGCGCGTCGGTACTCGAGGTGTCGGTTGGAGAGACTGTGCCTGAGACCTCCGGGGAATGTGATGATGTCATTGGTATCGGTAATTGACGAGAGAGTCCCGATTAAGTCGGAACGAGGCGGCCTATCGCTCGAGCTAATTGCCAACGCGAGACGGTAAGATAGCTTTGATCGTTCCGATCTGTAGGTTAGTATTATAATTGTTCTCCGTACGGAATTCGATAGTGGACGTTCCCTTCAACGATCACATATCGAACGCCGATATACTCTCGCAAACTCAGACTTCAACAAACTTGGACAGCCATCGAGATTCTAACGATCGCGATCAGGTCGACGAATAGAGCGCCGAAATGGAGCCATACACGAATCCGCTGTGGACAACTGTGTGAGTAGTACAGCCTACACAGAGAACGATCGAGTGACTATCGCTTCCACCATGGCCAAACCTGTCACATGTGTATTACTGACCCGGAGGTAGTCATAACATAGTAACGGCTGTCCGAACACAGGTACAGATATGTTTGGAACAAGCGGCATTCGCGGTCGCGTCGGTGAAGACGTGACGGCAGCACTCGCACTCGAGATCGGGCGCGCGCTCGGTTCGGAAGGGTACGATCGGGTCGTCATCGGACGGGATAGCAGAGACAGCGGCTCGATGTTGCTCGACGCCATCGCTGCCGGGTTGTGTGAATGCGGTGCCGACGCGCTCGAGATCAAAGGCGAGATCGCAGCCACCCCAACGATCGCCCGGGCGGTCGGCTGGGCCGATGCCGACGCGGGAGTCGTCGTCACCGCCTCGCACAATCCCCCCGAGGACAACGGGATCAAACTCTGGACGCCGTCGGGGAAGGCGTTCGGCCCCGACCGGCGGGCCGCCATCGTCGAACGGGTCGAATCGGAAGCTGTCGACTCTGCCGCGTGGGACGAAACTGGAGATCGGACGACGCTCTCGGGGGCAACGGAATCGCACGCATCCGCAATCCGCTCGAGCGTGAATCTTCGAGAGCCGCTTTCGGTCGTCGTCGACGTCGGGAACGGAGCTGGTCAGATAACGGCGACGGTGCTCGAGCAACTGGGGTGTACGGTCCGGACACTGAACGCCCAGCCGGACGGTTCGTTCCCGGGCAGACCGAGCGAGCCGACCGCGGAGACGCTCGAATCCCTCGAGACGCTCGTCGGTGGGAGCGATGCGGACCTCGGCGTCGCCCACGACGGTGACGCCGACCGGATGATGGCCGTCGACGAGACCGGAACGTTCGTGCCGAAAGATTCGTTGCTCGCGCTATTCGCTCGCGAGGAAGTCGGCGACGGAGACCGCGTTGCAGCGCCGGTCGATACGAGTCTGGCCGTCGAAGACGCACTCGCCGCCCGCGGCGGCTCTCTCGTCCGAACGAAGGTCGGGGACGTGTTCGTCGCACAGCGAGCGACCGACGCGGACGTCGTCTTCGGGGGCGAACCCAGCGGCGCATGGATCTGGCCCGAAGAAACGCTCTGTCCCGACGGGCCACTGGCTGCCGCCAAACTCGTCGAACTGGTCGCGGCCAGTGGACCGCTCTCGAGCCTCGAGTCCGAGATCGACTCCTATCCGATTCGCCGAGGAGCCATCGAATCCGACGACAAATCCCGCCGGATGGACGACGTCGAACGTCGAGTCCTCGAGACGTACGACGATGTCGACAACCGGGATGGTGTGCGCGTCGAAACCGAAGACGGCTGGTTCTTGCTCCGGGCGAGCGGAACCCAGCCCATAATCCGGGTTACCGCGCAAGCGCGTGAGAGCGGCCGCGCCGCACAGTTGTACGAGGAGGCGACCGAGCTCGTCGGGGAGTAACGCGATCGGCAAAACGAGGACCTACTGCAGGCTACGAAGCGGAACAGACTCGAGGTCGCGACGATCCGAGACGAGAGGCTTCGAGGCTTGTGACGCCACGGTTGGGTCTATTCGAGACTATCAGCCTACGGCACCAGGATTCGACAGGAACGGCAGTTCTGTACGGACCACCCGAGGACGAGACTCGCTATCGGTCTTCTTCCGGAATGTAATCGGACGTCTTCATCTCTCGGTACGTAGAACAGTCGGGACAGGCGTGGACGACATCCCGGTTGTCTCCGAACACGCGTGCGAACTGGCGCGTGACCTGATTCCCACAGGTGACACAGCGGGGCGCGGTCGTTTGTTGGCCAGCAGTCATCGGCGTCCACTTGGTTTCGGTTGGTTCCGTCGACATCATCAGTTCATTTCGACAGGATACTATTTACTATAGGCTGCATAACGTCGACCGAGTTGTCGAGCGTTTCTTTCATCTGTCATTAATCATACCTAAAGAGTGTCTATAAATCCGTATTGTTACCGTCCCTATCAGCGGAAATTCTATATTTCCGAACCGTAATACGTTGTTTCACCGGTCGTATTCTACCGAATTCCATCCCTGCGACGACCACGTGGAGAACACCGATATCGCCCCACCGGATCGTTCGACCGACTCGAAGACAGACATCCCGACCAGGTACCAGAACCCAGCAGCTACCGATGAAGTGGCCGTGGCCAGTCAGTGTTAGTGACCGAGATCCATCGGCGTGACCAGCGGCTGGGTTTGTTTATCAGGTGCTACGTTTATACCCCGGTAAGCGCGATATATATGTGGAGGGCGTCCCGAATTTTCGCGGGAAAATCCCTCCGTTACCGATTCCGACGTCGACCGAGGACGTAAAACCCCGCACAGACACAGCAGGGACTTGGGCCTATGGGGGTAGGTCTCGAGTCCGGCCGTGTTCGCACGTCCTCGACTCGATTCGACCGACTCGAGAGCGGTTGTGCCGTTGATAGCGGTGAGAACAGGTATCGAGACTGGGGATGAAGTGTCGCGAAAGCGGCGTTACTCGACAGTTACGCTCTTGGCGAGGTTCCGCGGCTTGTCGATCGGACGATCCAACAGCGTGGCCGCGTAGTACGACACCAACTGAAGTTGTACGTTTGCGAGCAGTCCCGCTAGCGTGGCATCCGTCTCGGGGATCGCCAGGTGATCGTCCGCGATTTCGATCGCTTCGTGCCCTGGCGGACAGACTGCGATCACGGGCGCACCGCGCGTCTGGGCTTCCGCGGCGTTTTTCAGCGTCTTCTCGTCTTCCGTCCCGGTAAATACCGCAAAGAGGGGCGTTTCCGGCGTCACTAATGCGAGCGGCCCGTGTTTCAGTTCACCCGAAGCGAACCCCTCGGCGTGTTCGTAGGTGATTTCCTTGAACTTCAGCGCTCCCTCGAGTGCAACCGAGTACCCCAGCCCACGGCCGATGAAAAAGTAGGCCTGAGAATCCCTGTACCGGCTGGCGACCGATGCCGCCTGGGACTGTTCGAGTAGCGTCTCGATCGACTCCGGCATCGAATCGGCCGCCTCGAGAAGCGAGCGTCGATCGGTCCGGACCTCGCCCGTCTGATCCGCTGCGACTCGCCTCGCCAGCAACACGAGCATGAGCGCCTGCGATGAGAACGTCTTCGTCGCCGCGACGCCGATTTCTGGACCCGCCCTGATGAGGAGGGTTTCGTCCGCGACGCGTGATGCGGTGGATCCGATCACGTTCGTGACCGTCATCGTCTTGGCTCCGGCGGCTGCCG
The DNA here is from genome assembly GCF_000517625.1 of Halostagnicola larsenii XH-48. Lineage (GTDB taxonomy): Archaea > Halobacteriota > Halobacteria > Halobacteriales > Natrialbaceae > Halostagnicola > Halostagnicola larsenii. The sequence continues at coordinate 125,418 of NZ_CP007059.1, forward strand.
CACTTCGAAGGGCGTTCAGCGTATCCGCCGTCTCGCCGCTCTGGGTGACGGCGACGACGAGCGTGCTGTCGTCGATCGGCGGCGCAGCGACCGAATACTCGTTGGCGAGCAACGCCGTCGAGGAAATCCCCACCTGGTTGAGCGCCGTCGAACCGTACAGCGCCGCGTGGTAGGACGTCCCGCACGCGACGAACTGGACCTCGTCGATATCCTCGAACGTACCCCGTTCGAATCGCTCGAGGTCGATCGTTCCAGAGCGGGGATCGATCCGCCCTTCGATCGCCTGTGCGATCGAGGTCGGCTGTTCGCTGATCTCCTTGAGCATGAAATGATCGTACTCGCCTTTCCCTGCCTGTTCTGGGTCCCATTCGACGGTTTCACGCTCCCGATCGATCGGGTTTCCGTCCTGGTCGGTGTACTCGATTCCGTCACTGTCGACGACGACGACATCACCGTCCTCGAGATACACCACGGTATCGGTGTACTCGAGAAACGCGGGTACGTCGCTTGCGAGGAAGAACCCGTCGTCCTCGATACCGACGACGAGCGGCGAGCCCTGCCGCGCGGCATACAGGACGTGCTCGCCCGACCGCATGGCCGCGACGGCGTAGCTTCCCTCGAGGTCCGCTATCGCGCGTCGAAACGCCGATTCCGTGTCCATACCAGCGTCGATATACGACTGGATCAGGTGGGGGATTACCTCGGTATCCGTCTCGCTCGTGAACTCGTGTCCGTCGGCGGCGAGACGGGCTTTCAAGCGTGCGTGGTTTTCGATAATGCCGTTGTGGACGACGGCAATATCGCCGACGTGATCGGTGTGCGGGTGGGCGTTTTCGTCGGTCGGCGGCCCGTGGGTGCTCCATCGCGTATGCCCGATTCCGACGGCCCCCTCGAGTGGGAGATCGTCGATCGATTGTTTCAAGTCCGAAACTTTTCCGGACCGTTTCTGGACGTCGATACCACTGCCGTTCTGGATTGCGACCCCCGCCGAGTCGTAGCCGCGATACTCGAGATTTTCGAGGCCCGTGAGCAACGGATCTATCGCACTTCCATCGCCCACGCGGGCGATTATTCCACACATTCGCCGCTCACCTCCGAAACTGCGTGTCGATCGAACTCGGGAGGAGACCACGATCGCGAGGGCGAGAGCCGGTCAACGAGATCTGTTCTGCGATCGAACGCAAACGTTTGATCGCAAACAACGGTCTTTCGTTTCATAATCGGATAGTTGTCCGTGAGTGGAATGTGAGAGACATTCATAGCACGGACATGGATCTATTACAATCCGGGCCAGCCCATTACTATAGATCCGCTAACGCAGACTGTACGGACCCTGTAGTACGCGCCTATCGATCGTTCGATTCGAACGGAATCGTTTCTGTCACTGTCCGGTCGTTCCAAAGCCCGTGGGCTCGAGTCAAAAACCGAAAAGCGTGGCGATGGGCCGATGGGCCAGGATTCCGCCTCTGAGTCAGTGTGAGCCGTGATAATCGGGTGTAGCACGTGCGTATCGAACACAGTATGGATCAACAAACCGAACGGCCGTTCGAGGGGAATGTCGTTCGTTCGGCCTACTCTCCTGTTGGGAGACGTTTCGTCCCATTGTCGTTCGGAATCCGGGTACGATCAGCATCCGACCTAGATCGAATGGGCGGGCTAACGACACACCGGGGTTCCGGTGAAGTCTCACGCGTCTAGACGGGAATCGGCACACCTTTTGCGGGTCGTTCAAACAGTCACGTATGGGTTTTGGAAGCTACGACGAATCCGAGCAACAGCAAGAAACGACAGAGGAAGATGACGGCGAAGCGGTGAATGTCCACGAGCACGATCACGACGGGCAGATGACCGTCGAATCGAGCGCATCGACCGATGAACTCATCTCGCAACTTGGCGAAATGAAAGACGACGAATAGCGGCCAGCAGCGGTTATACTCGCCATATATCGGCTCAACGAAGGGGTATAGACCACGGATAACACGAATCGACAGCGGACTCAGATGAAATCAGACAAGCCCGCCGTCCACGGCCACGTCATCGCGAATATTATCGCGTAACGGAAATCCGCATTTGAGGCTGTAAACAGACAGAACGGAAGAAATTCACCGGAAGCGAGGTGTGATCCAGTCGCTGTTTTTCCGCCGAGAAAATCTCGAGGAAACGTGGGTGAGACCGCTCAGTACGTATTGACGAACAACGCCAGATAGATCTGCCCGAGGCCGGCGATGATCATCACGGCGCCCGCGAGTCGTTCGATGGCTTTCGTGTGATTGGCGATCCAACCGGCGTTCGCGACGAGTCCGACGCCCGTCGCGACCGTCAGCGCGACCATCAACACAACGATGATCCCGACGTACGAGGCGACGATCAACATCGCCGGTAGTACGTCCATCGTCATCGCCTGGGTTACGACGCCGAGAAAAACCGGTGCAACGCAGCCTGCTGCTGCGAGTGCGTACCCCGCACCGAAGATTCCAAAGCCGGTCAGCCCCGTCGGACGCTTCGGCAGGGCTACCGACAGTGATGGCGCCATATCAAACACGACGAGGAGTCCGAATACGACCAGCACGACGCCGACGGCGGGTTCGAGTATCGTCAATCCCCCGAGGATGTTCTGACCCACCCAGTACGCCGCTCCGAAAAGGCCCGCGAAGGTACCCAAGACACCGAGTCCGGCCACGAATCCCCGAAGTACCGAACCTCGCAACGACGAGCCCCGACCGTCCGTCTGATTTACGTAAAAACCGACGTATCCAGGGAGGAGTGGATACGCACACGGAGAAAAGAACGTCGTGACCCCAGCAATGAGGGAGAATCCGATCAGCGACACGAGAGCGGGATCGATCATCGGTGGTTACGACCCGTTGTCAGCCTCGAGGACAGCCTCGAGTTCGGTGACGACTTGATCAGCCGTTTTTCTCCCGGATTCTTCCCACTGGAGCCGCCCATCGGAATCGAACGCGATCCCGATCGGCGTTGCCGCCCCGTAATGAACGATCAAATCGGACATCGTATCGCGACCGACCGTCCAGTTAGCGTCGTATTCGTCCCACCACTCGACGATATCCTCGTCCGCGACCACGTCATCGCTTTCGTTCGTCACAGAGACGAACTGCACCTCATCGCCGATACGCTCGTGGGCCTCCCGGAGTTCCGGCATCTGTTCTTGACACGGGTTACAGTCTGTCGCAAACAGATCCACGAACATCACCTGCTCTTCGTTCGGGATCGAAATTTCGCCCGGTTCGCTTCCGGGTGCATCGAGGGTTCGAATCGAAACCGGATCGTGACGTCGTTCGCCGTCGTCGCCTGTCAACGCGGAGATCGATGGAACCCCATAAACTGCGGCAGTACCGGCAGTGGCGAGGGCACCCACGCTCCCCAGTCCTGCGAGCACATCCCGCCTACGCATCGTTCTCGACCACCGTTTGAACGTCGTCGATTACGTCCGTCGGTATTTCGGTGTGAGCTCTCGGATACGACCGTTCGACGATTCCGTCTTCGTTGACGAGAAAGATCATGTAATAGTGCGTAGTCCCTTCATCGGCATGCCCGTCACCGTGCCCTGAATCGTCGCCGTGATCCTCAGCATCGTGATTTTCATCACTACTAGCGTTTGTCTCGTTCGTATCTGCGCTCTCGTTGCCATCGGCGCTTTCGTTGCCGTCATCGTAGTGGTCGCCTTCCTGTGGTGGCTGCACATCGACCGGCGCACCGAACGTTTCGTTAACCAGATCAAGCGCCTCGTCCTGTGTTTCCGGGCGAAGGAACCGCCAATTCTCGGCTTCGACGTCGGCTCCGTGTTCGCGTCCGTATTCGCGAAGTGCCCCAGCGTCGTCAGTTTCGGGATCGAACGTCATCAATAGGAACGCGATATCGTCGTCGTACCCTTCGGCAGCGGCGTCTTCCTGAACGAGTCTGCACATATTCACGAGTGTCCCACACTCGTCGGTACACGACGTGAAAATGAAGGTCATAAGAAACGCTCGTTCGCCGACGTAATCGTCTCGAGAAACTACCTCGTCGGACAACGCATCGGGAATAGAAAAGGACGGGAACTCGTCGCCGTGAATAGGATGGACCGCTTTCGATAAGTCATGTTCTCGGTCCGGTGGACCAAGCGCGGTGTCGCTATTACCGAAGCCGCCGACGCTATCAAGACAACCGGCGAGGCCAAGGGCGCCAGTACCCGCCAGCGAACCTAGGTACGAACGTCTATCCATAGATGGTACTTAGAGCGCATTATCAAATGCTCGTTGGTTCGTTACTGGTAATTGGGAATTGGACGACGAGTATTTGAAATATTCTCGATATGTTGCGGAAAATTTGATGATACCACAGAGACAGAGATACAGAAGTTCGTTATTAGCTAACGTAGTAATGACTATCGTAGAAGGGTATTCAGAGTGGTCTACCACGGGAATTGGCTACCGGACTGAGGGGTGATTTATCATATTCAGGAAAGCGATGTGTGTCGATGATCTTGCAAACCGGCCGTGGGTTAGTCTTCCGAACGACAACGCAATCAACCGAACACGAACTCGAGGAAATGCCAGAATGGAGCCAAAGCCGGCCCCAATCTGGACGCAATCGAGAGTAGTACGTTTGGGATAACTAACCTCGAGGACGATGCATGGGTCTGTATGTCAAGCTTGGATCGAACGAATATGGAGGTGGGATGCCCAGAATGTCAGACAGATATTAGTGCCAGTATTCCCGCAGGAACGGGGATCGAACCCGTCGAGACCGGTGTTCGAAAGCGTCTTCGAGGGACGGAAACCGAATGCCGTTCGTGTGGACACGAACTCGAGATTTACTTCTACTGAGAGTTGGATATAGATACTGATACTTTCGGCTGGCAATGGAATAACATTCCTCTGTCAATAAGTCAACGCTAGTGAAAGTACGGAGGAAGTACCACACCGGGTTTCCGATGAAGATGAGCAGTGTCAGAACGTGAACGATCTCACGGAACGAAGACAGAGCGGACATAGAAGAATTCGAGGCAGAGAGGTGGACAGAGCAGAGCCAGAGGAGATCAAGCGAATAGTGGAAACACACCTCGTTTCCGGTGAATCGTCTTTTCCGGTGAACTCGTTTCGATGGGGAGCTAACGTGAATCGGGGACACCACGTTTCCAGTGAAAGTAGCTGAACGGGAAGAAATCGGAAAGCGGGTAGAGAACACATCAGCGGGAGACGAACGGTGAAATCGTTGGATAGTAGCCCTGTAGGGAGCGATTCGAAGAATGGTGGGCGGTGACGATAAGGAGTGAGAGTGGAGAGCGCGCACACACCGGGTTTCCGGTGAAATGGGGGTTGAAGGGGGGTGGGGGTGAGTTAGCGGGGGTGGTTTTCACCGGAAAGGAGGTGTGTGAAGACTCGGTCGATAGCTGAGAAGAAGACAATTACCGATCACGCTGCCGAATTCAACCAGAGAAGTAGATTCCGATATTCCTCAACAAAATCGATAGAAAGCAATGAGGTCGACAAAAGAGTGATTTAGAACG